>JANQLZ010000020.1 GCA_028280325.1 Bacillota bacterium | reverse complement strand
ACCCAGAATAGGGTGGTTCTGCTTCAGCCCAATATAATAGTAGCCATTGTGGGGAGCTTCCTTAAACACGGCACTGTCTCCCAGAACATTTTGCACATGCTCAATATCATTGACCGGAATCTCTTCGATATAATCCACATCGCCATTTTCAAAGGCAGCCAACAGCACTTGATTATCCTGATAGGTTTTTACCATCACAGTTTCAATGTAGGGCCCTTCACCATGGTAGTCAGTGTTGGCAGTTAAAACTGTGTGCTGTCCGGGCGCATACTCCACAAATTTATAGGGGCCGGTACCGACTGGTTCCCAACTGCTGTCATGCTCTTTGAGATCTTTAACAGGGGTATCGCTAAAGACGTGCTTAGGTATTATCCCCAGACCCGAGCCAGCTAATTTAGTTAGCAGTGGAACATCAATTTGGCTCAGATGAAGCTCAATCACATGCTCATTCGGAGCCACAACCTTTTCCACGTATTTTAAATCCTTGGCACGCACCCCACTGTAGTCTGGATGCATAACCACGTCGTAAGTGAATTTGACATCCTCTGAATTGAACTCCTCACCATCATGCCATTTTACGTTTTGCTTCAGGTTAAAGGTTATTACCTTACCGTCTTGCGATATATTCCAGGAGTCAGCCAGTTCACCGGCAACCTCCAGATTTTCATCAATACTGAGCAGGCTGTCATAGATCATATTAGTTATGCCGCTGGTGTTGGAATCTGTTGAGTAAATCGGATTGAGAGTCGTCGGCTCTCCGGCTATTCCATAGACATATCTACCGCCAAAGAGGCCGGTGCCGGTGGGATCGTTTGAAAATGCAGCTGAATTACATCCTGCAGTTATTAGTGAAACGATCAAAAGTATTACTGCCAAGCTAATTTTATTCATGAGTATTTTCCTCCAAAATTTATAGTATAGTTAGAAAAGGCACTGCTATTAGCGGCTCTCTGAGCCATTGTCCGACCAATTATGGCAACCACCTCTTTCTAAAATGAAGCACCATTTTTATTTGTATAAATATACATCATAATTTATAAATATGCAATAGAAAAAATGAAAAAACAACAAAAAACAGCGATTTAGGGCTTTTTCTTGGTTTTTAGCAGTATAAAAAAGATATTTAATAGACCCTACTGTATATTTATTAATAATACTGGTCTAAGGTTACTGGAATTTTGAAATAAAAAAAGAAAAACCTGATTCTAGTCAGAATCTGGTTTTTCTGTTGGATATGGTGTAGTTAAAGCACCCTTAATATAACAGACAAGCTGCCTGTATTACAACAATACAGGCAGCCTGAGTTTTATTCACTTAAGTAACTAGTTGTTGCTATTTTCTACCCAACTATTCGTTGGCAGGTGGGGTAAACACCCTGGCACCCAACTCTTTATCGAGCTGATATATCTCTGTACCGTTATCTTCAATTCTCTTTATTACTGCCAGCAGCGCCGAAAAAGTATCTTCTTCTTCTCTTTGCTCATCGACAAACCAGTTTAATAAACTTATAGTACGATATTCACGCTCATCATGAGCAATGTCCATTAAGTTGTAAATACGGGCTGTTACATCTTTCTCATGTTTTAAAGCCTCTTCAAATACTTCGGAGAGACTGCTGTACTCATTCACAGGGTCAGGCATACCAGCTAATACTGGCGACTCTTGCATCTCTGTCAAAAAATTAAAGAACTTCATAGCATGGAACCGTTCTTCTTCTTCTTGAATCAACAGCCAGTGTGAAAAACCAGGCAGATCATTAACTGCACACCAGCCTGCCATTGCTACATACACATGGCCAGAGTATAGTTCATAGTTAAGCTGATCATTTAATGCGTCCGTTAGCTTTTTAGATAACATTTTTTCACCTCATCTTTTGACAATTTCATATCAGGTAGCTTAATATTAGTATAACAAGCTTAATCTATATGATAAAAATATTATACCATGGGAAGCGAAATAAATGCACATCTCTACCGTTAAAAAAATATTTCTCAACAGAAAAGAAGGATATCTTAACAATCACACTCATTTCGCAGTACTGGTTCCGCTCCTTGAAGTGAATAATCAGCTTCACCTTCTGCTGCAGATACGCTCCAGTAATCTGAAAAGCCAGCCCGGTGAAATAGCTTTTCCCGGAGGAAGGGTTGAGTTGAATGAAACCTGGCAGCAGGCTGCCTTACGTGAGGCCAGTGAGGAACTGGGAATATTGACAAAGCAGATTGACTGGCTGGGCGAGCTGGATATTGCTACCATATCAGAGCATAGAACGGTTCACGCCGGAATTGCTTTCATTCAGGCCAGATTAAGTGAAATGCAACCCTGCCAGATTGAAGTTGATAAACTTTTTACTGTTCCTCTTTCCTTTTTTACTGACACCATACCTCATAACTATCAGGTGGAAGTAAAATGCCATCCAAGCGATAATTTCCCCTATGAAAAAATACCTAACGGAAGAAATTATTCCTGGAATCGTGGTTATTTTGATGTGCCTTTTTATTACTATGGAGAACATATTATTTGGGGTCTGACAGCCAGGATAATTACAAATTTAATATCTTTATTAAATCAGTAACTCACTTTTTCAAAGTAGTTTATTAGTTCACAGCATATTATTTAGGCGTGATATAATAATGAGTAGCAGTAGCATAGCAGAAGATTATTGTTTTACAATTTACTTAATTAAACATTGAGGAGAAAAGAATATGCCCAAATACCATATGAGAAGAAAAGACCTGTTGATTACTGATGACCAGGAGATTAACAGAATTATTTCAGCTGGAAAATACATTACTCTGGCACTGTGCAAAGATAATGAACCCTATATTGCAACCTTAAGCTACGGTTATGATGAATCAGAAAAAGTTATTTATATGCACTGTGCTCAAAAAGGTGTGAAACTTGATTTTATTCGTGCCAATCCACAGGTATGCGCAACTATAATTGAAGATAAAGGTTATTTAGATGGAATGTGTGACCATTCCTATCAGTCTTTAGTTATAAACGGTACTATTACTGAATTAAAAGAGGCCGATGAAATCAAGGCTGCCCTGATCACAATGGTCAATCAACTGGAGAGCAATCCCAAACCCCGCATTGAACGTATCAACGGCATGGGCGAGGCAGTAACACGCCTGACATTACTAAAACTGACGATAACCGAGATTACCGGAAGGCACAGCAGGAAATAACTACATTCGGTGCGGGTTTACTTTGTAAACGTGATCGATTGTGGGACGATAGCATGAACAATTGCATGAACGATTGTTTTTCTGATTGGTGGCTGCCTAACAGTGTAAGGTGGTTTTAGTGATATACATGGATTTCAACGTTAATAAATCAAGGAAAAGTGAAATCTGCGACAAAGATAATACGAGTAGTATATCTTTGAGCAGATTTTTGCTTTCTAAAAACATCCCCATGGCAATTTTGCCCCACTATTAAACACAATTGCCAAACAACTGCCAAACAATCGCCAGCCTATTGCCCTACAATCGATATGAATGACGCCTAGCTAAGCCAATAAAACTCAGCAACTGGAGCATATAATCTTTCGTGAAAAGAGTTAATAAACGACGAAACATAAGGCATAACGTGGCTTCCAGAATTGAGAATAGATCAAGAAAAAATGAAAATCTGCGACAAAGATAACAATCAGTATATCTTTGAGCAGATTTTTGCTTTGACAAGGTGTATTGGTACAAAAGTACTTGCCAACAGAACCGTCCGAGGCTGCTGAAAAAGTCCGCTCTCTGCGTTATACGGTTCTTTGCGCACTCGGCATACTATCTCGTATAGCCTCCTTTTGCGCAGAACCTAGCGCCTTGACAGCAAACATTTTCAACAGCCTCCAGAATATAGGCATACTGCGTCCTAAAAACACCATTAAAGTTAATATATATTTTGGCGCACTATACTTAAAAATTTAATTTAAGAGTTTTTCAGTGGTCTCGAACCGTCCCCATGGCTATTTTACCTCTAGTAGTTCAACTCTAATTATGAGATTCCTCGAGGAAAGGGTAAATAAACGACGAAGAGATGGGCATAATGTGGCTCACAGAATTGGGTTTAGATAAAGGAGTAGCAAAAATTTTTTACATAGATAATACGAGGCAGTATATCTATGGAAAAATTTTTGTGTACGACGCCTAGCTAAGCCCAATTATGGGGGCACTGTAAAAACGAAGCCCTAACCCCCCCCTTGACTCTTACATAATGTCAGACATTACAATGAGATAGTAATTCGAATTACCTGCTGCAAGGAGTTGATTTTGGTGTTTAAAATTGGTGATTTCTCAAAGCTGACGATGGTCTCTATTCGCATGCTAAGATATTACGATGAAGTTGGTTTGATAAAACCAGCCAGAATCGATAATTTTACTGGTTATCGGTATTATTCAGCTGCCCAAATTGAAAAAGTTAACCTGATTATTGCCCTTAGAGATATGGGCTTTAATGTTACGGAGATTGCCGAAGCGATTAATGCTCAGTCTGATAAGGATTTCAGAGCTATGTTGAATCAGAAGAAGACCGAGGTTGAGACTAAAATTAGTAATGAGAAACAAAGGTTGAAACGAATCAACGACTGTATCAAAAATCTCAAAAAGGAGCATCTATATATGACTTATCAGGTTACAGTAAAGTCAATACCTTCCTACAAGGTCATTTCGCTTAGGGAAACTATTCCTTCTTACAGTGCAGAAGGGTTATTGTGGAGTAAGTTGGGGGAATTTGTTCAGAAAAACAGGGTAAAGACTAATAACTCAATGTTTACAATCTATCATGATCCCGAATACAAAGAAAATGCCGTGGATGTTGAAGTGTTTTTGGGTGTAGACGAACTGTTAAATAGTCAACAGGGTTTTACATTTAAAGAGACAGCTCCTATCGAGCAGGCTGCCAGTGTTTTAATCTCCGGCGATTACAAAAACATGTCTAAGGCCTTCAGCTGTTTAGGAAAGTGGATTGAAGAGAACGGCTACACAATCAGCGGCAATGCTCGCCAGGTTCCTATTAAAGGACCCTGGAATGAGAAGAATCCAAAGGATTACTTGACAGAGGTGCAGATACCAATTGCCGGTAGCCAGTAAGATGTGGGGCTGTGCTTTACAATTGCTGGAACAATAGCATAAACGATAGCATGAACGTAGCTTGAACGATTGCTGAAATAAATAGCTTGAACTATTGTTTTGGGGGCGATCTTGTATCGCCCCTCATTTTGCAATAATGTACAATCGGAACGCATGAAATGCGTTCCCTGCATATATTTCTATATAAAGAAATTGCCTCCATGGAGATTATGCCCCGCTAAATACAATTGCCAAACCACCGCCAGCCAATCGTTTAGCTAGCGTTCAGCAGTAGCATGAATGACATCAATCACACTGCCATCCCGGTACTCAATAATCCCGACAATTTTTTCACCAAGCTTAATTTTCTGGGGTTTACCGGTAAATTGCTCGGCCAGGTTTTTTAATTCCTCGATTTTCATCAGCGGCAGGCTGGTCTTTTGTAGTCTGGCCAATAAGTTCTGGCGTTTGGGATTGACAGCTATGCCTCTTTCGGTTACAACTACATCGATATGCTCTCCTGGAGTCACTACCGTCATGACATCTTCCACAATAATTGGAATCCTCTTTCTGATTAGCGGGGTAACTACCACCCTTAGTTTAGCTCCAGCGGCGGTGTCTGGGTGCCCACCCTGAGCGCCCATGATTATTCCGGTTGAAGTAGTCATTACATTGACATTAAACTTGGTATCTACCTCAGTCGCCGATAAAATCATAATATCCAGTTTGTCAACTACACAGGATTTGGCCCCAGGGTTAGCATATCTGGATGCCGACATTTCGATATGTCGAGGGTTTTTCATAAACGATTCTACAGCCAAGCGATCAAAGGTTTGAGTATCGAGCAGGCACTCAAAAAAACCTTCTTCTAATAAAGAAACCAGGTGGCTGGTAATGCCTCCGGAAGCAAATGAGGCTGTTATGTTTTGGGCACTCATATAGTCCTTCAGCGATTTGATCACCGCCAGAGAAGCACCTCCGCTGCCGGCCTGAAAGGAAAAACCATTCTTTATATAGCCAGAATGAATCAATACCTGGCAGGCGTAATCAGCAATCAACAGTTCTCTGGGGCTTTTGGTCATTCTAGTAGCACCGGCACTGATCAGAGAATTATCCCCAATACTGTCTACCTGTACAACATAGTCAACCAGGGTTTCTGGAATGCTGACAGGTGAGGCCGGGTAGGGGACCAGATTATCTGTAATAGCCACAACCTGGCGGGCATATTGGGCATCAACCATTGGGTAGCCCATAGAACCAAAAGCAGAAGGACCCAGCTTACCGTTCATATTACCCATTTCATCGCAGCACGAGGCGGCTATAAAGGCAACGTCAATAGTTACTTCTCCGGCTTCTACAGCGCGGGCTCTGCCCCCATGGGTACGAAAAATAACCGGCTTGGGTAAAATACAGTTCTCAGTCACTTCTCTGGCCAGCTGACCTCTTAGCCCACTGGTCTGGATACCGGTAACAACACCGGATTTAATATAATCAATCAGACCTTCGTGAGCTTTGGTTAAAGAGGAAGAGCAGATGGTCAGGTCTTTAATCCCTTTTTGAGCTATAGCTTCAACAACCTGCATTAATACGCTGTCACCATTTCTTAAATGGTGGTGAAATGAGATTGTCATTCCATCAGCAAGACAGGTCATATCCAGGGCCTGTTCGATAGATTGCAATAATTTTTTTTCTGATCGGTTGGTTTTTCTAATTTCTGCTGGTTTCTCAAACCCTGATTCCTCAGTGTCAATTTGGCCATATATCCTAAGCTGGCCAATGCCTTCAATAGAAGTGGGTATCAGCCGGCCAATTTTATTTTTTTTGTAAATCATAATTAACCTCCGTTGACTCAATCATTCCTGCAGCTATTGCCAGATTAACAATGCGCTCTGCTTTATGAATAACCGGCAGGTCTACCATTTTTCCATCTACAGTAACCACACCGATACCCTGTTCAAAAGCCCTTGCAGCCATACTAATGACCTTTAAAGAATGTTCAACGGCTTCAGGTGAGGGGTTAAAAATTTTGTGTACAGCCTGTACCTGTTTAGGGTGGATACATGATTTTCCTTTAAAACCTATCCTTTTGGCCTCTTCAACCTCTGCTTCAAAGCCTGCCATGTCTTTAAGGTCAGCCCAAACCGTGTCTATAGCGTCTATCCCCAAGCTGCTGCATACCAGAGCCAGCTGGCAGCGGGCATGGTCCAAAGCTTTGTTGGGTAAGGTTCTTTCTATTCCCAAGCTTCTTGTAAAATCTTCTGCTCCAAAAGAAAGTGAGATTATTCTCTGGCTCGCTGTCGCGATCTCGGCAGCGTTTAACACCCCTTTAGGGGTTTCGATTGCACACTGAATTTTAATACAGCCCTCAGGCAATGACATACTACTTTCTAACTTCTGCAAAATAGTATCCAACTCGACAACATGCTGAGCTGTTTCACACATCGGCAATCTGATTCTGCGAATGCCAGCCGCCACCGTGTCCAGTACATCACTATTGCCAAAAGGGGTTGACAGCGCATTGATGCGAACGAATATCTCGATGTCTCCAAAATCAAAAAACTGTAAAGCCTCGCACAATAGCGCTCTGGCGCTGTCTTTTTCCCGTACTGGAATGGCATCTTCCAAATCGAAAATAATACAATCAGGCTTAAAGAGCGGGGCACTAAGATACATTTTAGGCTCATTTGCCGGGCAAAACAGCATTGAGCGACGTAGTTTTTCCATTAAGATATCCCCCGTGCTCTGTTTATAGCAGTTTTTAACCGGGCCCTTATCACATAATCCAGGCAGCCAAAATCATATAGCTGAATTTGAGCATTTTTAATATCTGCCTGACGACAAACTGATTGAATGGTTGCAGTTATTGACGATTTAAACAATTTTTCTACCGGGCTTTCCATATCAATTCTAATACCCCCGCTGTCAGTTAACACTACTTTTATCAGACAGTCTTCAGATTTTTCAAAACCTGCTATTCCAGTCATTAACAGCCTCCTCATTGAGTTTATGATTAATTTTGTATTGAATTATAACAACTTTCTATCATTATAGTAGTATAAATGCCTGCCTTAATCAATACTCTCCAGGCGGCCGTCAGTACAGGTTTATTGACTATGTTTTAATCAGTTTAATTATATTGTAAGTATTTAAGCCTCCATAAAGACTTGGTATTAAACATAACTATAACGGAGCTGCAGTATTTTATGATAGAATTCAAGATAACAAAAACTTAAACAACTGTCTTGAACAGCAAAAACTGCAGTAAACGACCTTACTCAGAGTTGAAAAAATCGTTCAGCTAATTACCGGCCTGCAATTTAATATTAGAAAACAAGGAGATGCCCATGAAAAACAAAATTTTTAGTAAAATCGATCAATTGGCTCCAGAGATTTTAGAGATTTCAGATTATATCTTTGACAACCCTGAACTGGCTTTTCAGGAGTATAAAGCTGTTGATGTATTGACCGCCTATTTGCAAAAAAATAGCTTTACCGTGGACAAAGGATTGGGATCTTTACCAACTGCTTTCCGGGCTGTATACCAGCACGGCAGTGGGGGGCCAAGTATTGGTCTGTTGTGTGAGTACGATGCCTTAGCTGAATTGGGGCATGGGTGCGCTCATCATATGCAGGGCCCCAGTATACTGGCGGCGGCTACCGCTCTCAAAGCAGATCTGGTTGATAAGCCGTTTCAGTTGGTTATTTATGGTACTCCAGCAGAAGAAGGCGGTGGTGGCAAGATTATTATGTTGAAAGAAGGCTATCTGAAGGATATTGACATTGCCTTGATGATGCATGGTGGCCCGGCTACCCAAACCGACAAAAAATCGTTGGCAGCAACCAGCGTAAAGGTAACATTTTATGGTCATAGTGCTCATGCTGCACTAAAACCTGAAAGTGGCCGAAGCGCCTTAGATGCACTGCTGCTGACATTCCAAGGGGTAGAGTTTTTAAGGGAACATGTCCTGGAGGATACGAGAATGCATTACACGGTTGTGGAGGCTGGTGGCCCGTGCAATGTTGTGCCAGCAAAAGCTGTAGGTTCATTTAGCTTGCGGTCTTACAACTCTCTTTATTTAAAGGCTGTAGAAGAACGATTTAAAAAAGTGGTAATGGGCGCGGCAATGATGACTGAAACTACTTATGAAATTGAGACAGAGAAAACACTAGAGAGTAAAATACCTGTATATAAATTAAATGATCTATTGATGGCCAATGCCCAATTAGTCGATGCCCCAAGCATTAGACCAGCAAGGGAGAAAACAGGTTCAACGGATTTTGGCAATGTAATGAATATTGTTCCTGGTTCCTGTATCAGGGTAGCTTTTGTCGATGAGGATGCCTCATCCCATTCCCTCGACTTTGTTAAAGAAGGGAAAACACAGAACGGCCATAATGCTGTTATTACGGCAGCTAAAATACTGGCAGGCACTGTTTATGACATACTTGCCAAACCTGAATTACTGACGGAGATTAAACAAGAGTTTTGCCAGAGAAGGAAAGAGATGAGTAAGATTTAGTTTTGAAGGTGAAGAAAACTGGTTAGTATTGGCAGTTGACTGGTCGTTAAGGAAAATAATTAGAACATTAAAAGCAGTTGGCTAAACTAATGTTCTAATTATTATTTCTTTTACTAAGATATTTTTTCAGGGCTTTAAACGCTACTATTCCCAAATAAATCAGGCTTATAAACAGAGCTGTGTTGATTACCTGCAAAAATACAGTAATTAAGTCGATCATCTTATTCCCCCAATACTTAAACTAGTTTAAGTACAGCAAAATCTGTATAATTATATTTACCACAAAGATCTATACCAGAAACAGCGTGGATACTAAAAATATTTTCTTTAATATCCATAATATTAGCTTTAAAGCCGTAATGTATAACCCCAGGCAGTTACTTTTTCTGCTCATTAAAACAGTTCGGCTATTTTTCTTTCTTTTTTAAGCATTTGGGCTATTCTATTGAGAATTTGCTGAGAATATGGTGTTGGCCAGCTGATAGAGGAATAGATTATAGGTTTGTATAATAATATAAGTAAAATCATAACTTGATTGTGAAGAATGACCACAACAAGATTTTCAGGACGTAAAATAGCTACATGTTGGAGGCTGCTGATAAGGAAATGAGGAAGAGAGCAGGAATTATGGTTTATGCCTTGTTAATAGTGTTAATAATTGTTGTTGTTGACCTGGTGATTAGCAATTCAATGATTCAAGTTACAAGTCAGGAGCTGCAGTTTAATAATTTACCGGAGTCCTTTCGTGGATTTAAAATATTGCACATTACTGACTTGCACAGTAAGAGCTTTGGCAACAAAAATGAAGTGTTGATAAAAGCTATAAACAGGCAGGAGCCTGATCTGGTGGTTATGACCGGTGATATGGTTAACAGCAGGGACAATGACTTTACTGTACTCTTTGATTTATGTGACAGGATTGCCGGTAATTATCCGATATATTGGGTAAATGGAAATCATGAGCAAGGGCTGGACCAGCAGTACCTGGAACAGATCATGGGCTACCTAAAAGCAAAGGATATTCCGGTATTAAAGAATACAGCAGTCAGGATCACCAGGGGCCAGGATTACATCAATCTCTGGGGTTTAGAGATGGCTATGCGCTATTATAGTCGGTCAATTAATGGTCAGCATGATTATCGGTTTGGCGCTAAACAAATCAATGAGCTGCTGCCTAATGTAGATGAACAGGAGTTGAATATCTTGCTCACCCATAACCCTGTCTATTTTGAGACCTATGCCAATTGGGGCGCTGACCTGACCCTGTGCGGCCATATGCATGGCGGCATGATCAGGATTCCTTTTCTCGGCGGGCTGTTGTCTCCCGAGGTGAGTTTTTTTCCCAAATACGATGCCGGACTATTTGTTGAAGATGGCCGCTACATGTATGTAAGCCGGGGAGTTGGTAATGGAGTCTTTCCAGTTCGCCTCTTTAACCGGCCTGAGATTGCGGTTATTACCCTGCGCTAGTTCAAATTTGCAATTTACTTAATGAGGTGATCTTTATGAGTAATATAAATTTCAATCCATTTCCGGTCTTGTGTACTAAACGGCTGACCCTGAGAGGTTTAAAAATGACTGATGACCAGGCTGTTTTAGATTATCAGTCAGACAAGAACAATTTCAAATATGTCGATATGCCCATTTATCATACCATAGACGATGCCCGCAAATACATAGCCAAGATGAATACCGGCGTGACATCTAACAAATGGATTATCTGGGCTATTGCTGACAAGCAAACTGATAAAGCTATTGGAACCATATCATTATGGAATATCTCCCAGGACCAAACTAAAGCAGAGCTTGGTTACGGTTTGTACCCTGGCTACAGAGGAAAGGGGTATATGAGCGAGGCTTTACAGAAGGTCTTGGAATACGGTTTTAAAGTTATGAAACTAGAGGTTATTGAGAGCTATACCAATGTGCAAAATAAAAAATCAATTGAACTGCTGGTGAGAAATAAGTTTACAAAAGTTTCAAATTTTACGGAAACTCATACCTATAGTGGTGAACCGATGGAGATGTTTATATACGCCATAAAGCCCGAATTACATGGCAGTTATAATGTATGAGCTAATTGTATAAACAGGCTGATGTTATCGCAGGCAATTGTAAACAGGAGTAAGGTGCTGTCACAACAAAGCACGTAGCTTTTTCATAACAAACCGGCAATAATCCACAACATACCTGGTTTTACTTCGTCAGATGTAATGGACTCCTGAGGCTGCTGAAAAAGTCCGCTCTCTGTGTCACTCAAAAATAATGCTAACTTCAGCATACTACTTGTATTGCTTCAGCTAGCATTTTTTTGGTTCCTTGACAGCAAACATTTTCAACAGCCTCAAAGAAGTAGTTATCTTCCTTACTGAAAATGCTAATTAAGTCAACTAATTTTTAATGGATTATACTTTAGAATTTACTTTAAGTGTTTTCCAGTAACCTGGGACTCTTAGCTGACCTTCAACAGACCGCTTCCGACTTGGTCGTCCGTGACCCTGCGTCGCTTTCACAACGTCGTGTTGCTCATTTCTGTTGAAGCTCAATTACTCACCTCATTACATCATTTTCCTCGTTCAATCAGTTATTTATGTGGAATTATTACCTCACTTATTGCTTGTAATTTACGTTATGTATATAAGTCTTTGTTAAAAGTATATAAGCTACTTGATGTGACGACTGAAAACGATAAATATAATTGATGTTTCTGTTAATGTGACAGCCCAGGGGGCTGGGATCACTTTGTTTCGCGGGTTGGATTTTGCTTTTAGCAAAATGGTTTTTGATGGTATTGAGCTAGTTTCCAAAGGGGGCATTAAATGATCAATAGGTTCATTAATAAGGGCGGTAAGAGACTGAGATATGGTTATACAACTGGGTCTTGCGCAACTGCTGCTGCCAAGGCTGCTACGATCATGCTGATAACTCAAAAACCACTTAATTCAGTGGAGATAAATACCCCGAAGGGTTGGGTATTGAATCTCAATATCCATGATATAGAGCTGCATGAGCAGTATGTCAGCTGTGCGGTTATCAAGGACAGTGGTGACGACCCGGATGTAACTAATGGCATCAAGGTCTTTGCCAAAGTCTGCTATCATGAAACATTTAAAATAACCGGCGGTAGAGGGGTTGGAGTGGTTACTAAGAAAGGGCTGTCTATCCCAGTAGGTGAACCTGCGATTAACAGGGTGCCTCGGGAAACCATTACAGCAGAGGTAACGGCTATTTTACCTGAAAATAAACACGTTTTAGTTGAAATTAGTGTGCCGAAGGGCGAAAAAATTGCGTTAAAAACCTTCAATCCCAATTTGGGGATTGTTGGCGGCATATCCATTATTGGCACCAGCGGTATCGTTGAGCCGATGTCGGAAGAAGCGCTGAAAGAGTCTCTGGCACTCGAACTGGCAGTGGTCAAGGCTGAAGGAGTCGAGGCAATTGTGTTGGTTCCGGGAAACTACGGACGAGACTTTGCCTTAGGTTTGGGGCTTAAAAAATCACTCATTGTTAAAACAAGCAATTATACAGGTTTTGTGCTCGATAAGGCCGAAGAGGTTGGATTTAACAAAATCCTGATGATTGGTCATTTGGGAAAGTACATTAAAGTTGCCGGAGGAATCTTTCAAACCCACAGTAAGTATGCCGATGCCCGCATGGAGATATTGGCCGCCTATTGTGCAGCTATGGGAGGTGAACAGCAGCTTATTGAGCAGATTTTAACCTGCATTACCACTGATGAAGCTGTTGAATTAATTATTAACGCTAATCTAAGGCCTGTTTTTAATAGATTGGCCAGTAGGGTAGCTGCAAGAGCCTCAATCCGTACCCATCATAATATTGAAATTGAAGCCCTTATCTTTTCCAATGAGTACGGAGAATTGGGTCGATCAACTAAAGCTAATCTGCTATTGGAGGGTCTGATAAATGTCTAGAGTTAACATCCTGGGCCTGGGGCCAGGTAGCAAAAGTTATATCCTGCCGATTACCAGCGCTCTCATTGCTCAGTCCCAGGTAATTATTGGTGCAAAACGCAACCTGGCTAGTTTAGATTTTGAAACTCAGGAACAGATTGAACTCAATAGTAATTTGAGTGAGATAAAAGAGTATATTATCCAACACAAAGAAGCAAAAAGAATTGCTGTGGTGGTTTCGGGTGACACAGGTTTTTATAGCCTGCTCAATTATCTTAAAAGCTTTTTAACTCCAGCTGAAATAAATGTAGTGCCCGGGATCAGCTCCCTGCAATACCTGTATGCCAGGCTGGGTTTATCCTATAATAACGCTCATTTTACCAGCCTGCATGGCAGAAATAATGATTTTTTAACGTTAATTAAAAAGTATGAATCAGTGGGTATTCTAACTGATCAGAAATCGACCCCGGCAGCTATCGCTAGGGTGCTTTACGATAATAACCTGCAAGATATTTATGTGCATGTCGGTGAAAGACTATCCTACCCAGATGAAAAGATTACTAGGTTAACCGTGAGCGAGGCACTATCCTATACCACCGAAAAAATTAATGTGGTCGTAATAGCTAAAGAATAATGGAGAATGATTATGATTCAAATTGGACTCAATGATGAAAAATTTATCAGAGGGGCAGTCCCTATGACCAAGTCAGAGGTTAGGGCGATTACCTTAAGCAAGCTGCAGCTCGGCAAGCAAAACTCAGTTGTAGACATTGGTGCTGGTACGGGTTCAATAACCGTAGAATGTGCCCTTAATGTTAGCGGTGGAGTGGTTTACGCTATTGATAAAAACGAACAGGCTATTGAGCTTATCAAGCAAAATATTGCCCATTTTAAACTAAAAAATGTTCAGGTAGTAAAGGGCCTGGCTCCGCTAGCTATCCCCGAACTCGATAGCGTTGACAGGGTAGTTATTGGGGGCAGTGGCGGCCAGTTAGCTGCAATTTTTAAATGGCTGAGCCACAAGCTGCCACTGGGGGGTATTGTCGTGGCCAATTGTATTACCCTGGAGAATACTGTGAAAATTATTGAAAACCTCAAACTATATAACTACAAAAATATAGAGGTTGTGCAGGCCAGCATTGCCAGGGGCAAAGCACTTGCTGACTTAACCATGATGCTGGCCAATAATCCAGTTTACATCATCAGTGGAGAGAGATAAGGGGGATATCATGAAGAGGGTTTATTTTATTGGAGCTGGACCAGGCGACCCAGAGCTATTGACCGTTAAAGGCAAGAAATTAATAGATAGCGCAGATGTAATTATCTATGCCGGATCTTTAGTTAATACAGCGGTTTATGCTGACAAAAAGCAATCGGCAGTGGTTTACAACAGTGCCGGCATGAATCTCAACCAGGTAATAGAGGTTATGCTCCAGGCTATAGCTGATGGTTTAGCAGTTGTTCGAGTACACACCGGCGACCCCAGCCTTTATGGAGCTATCCAGGAGCAAATGGATATTTTAACTGCAAATAATATTGAATTTGAAGTTATCCCCGGGGTCAGCTCCTTTACCGCATCAGCAGCTGCTATTAAACGAGAATTTACCTTGCCAGGGGTGACGCAAACTGTAATCTGCACCCGGCTTGAAGGTAGAACCCCTGTACCTGAACAGGAGCAATTAGAATTGTTAGCCACTCACCAGGCCAGCATGGCAATTTTTTTATCGGTCCAAATGATAGACGAGGTGGTCAACAGATTACTGAAACACTACCCTCTCCATACCCCGGTGGCTGTTATTCAGCGAGCTACCTGGCCGGATCAGAAAATAGTTCGGGGAACCTTGAAGGACATTGCCCAAAAGGTGATAGATGCAGATATTAAACGAACTGCTCAAATCCTGGTTGGAGATTTTATTAACAGTGAATACCAGCTGTCAAAACTGTACGATAAGAACTTCAGCCACATGTATCGGCAGGCAGAATAGGATGGCTCAGGCGATTGTGGCGCTCTCCAAAATGGCCCGAGATTTAGCGCTGAATATCAGGCAAAAAGCAAATGAATATACCATTTACACGATGCCCAGGCAGTTATGCAGTGATTTAAAGCCGATTGAAGGCAGTCTCAAAGAATTTACCGGCTACCTGTTTGAACGGTATGAAACCCTGGTTTTTATCATGGCCACCGGTATTGTAGTACGCATTATAGCTCCTTATCTGCAGCATAAATCGGTCGACCCTGCGGTATTAGTATTAGACAGCAGTGGCAGGCATGTGATTAGCCTGCTTTCGGGCCACTTAGGTGGGGCCAATGAAAAGGCAATTGAGTTAGCTGAGCTTATCGGGGCGACCCCGGTTATTACCACCGCTTCTGATCTAAGCAGTAAGCCTGCTGTAGATATGCTGGCTAAGCAAAAAGGACTGATTATCAAAGACTATACCCGGGCCAAAGAGTTGACTGCGTTAATTATTGAGGAGAAGATGATTGGCATATTGTCAGATTTTCCCGTTAAGTTTAATGATCTGCCTGCTAATGTACGGTTAGTAGATGCACCGCTTTCCGGGCTCAGGGGTTTAATCTACATCACTAACAAACTAATGCTACCTGCCCTCAACTACCCAGTAGTTCAGTTGATTGCACCCAGTATCACGATAGGTATAGGTTGTAAAAGGGGGATATCTGAAGGGCAGATAAGTGCAGCTTTAGACAGCATCCTACGCCAGTTAAACATAGCTAAACAGGCAGTTAACCGGGTGGCATCGATTGATTTAAAAAAAGATGAACCAGGCATTATAGCATTGGCGAGAAATCTGGGTGCAGAATATATAACCTACCCGGTAGAAAAACTGCAGGAGGTCGAGCAGCTGTTCACCGGATCGGCATTTGTCAAAAAAACCGTTGGAGTAGCGGCGGTTTGCGAGCCAGCAGGATATCTGGCTTCAAACTATGGTCGATGCCTTTTGCCTCAAAAAAAATGCTCAGGGCTAACCATATCAGTCTGGCAGGAGGAGGTCAAATTATGATTTATATTGTAGGAATCGGACCGGGGTTAATTGACCATATGTCGATAAAGGCCATGCAAGCCATTAGAAACAGCGACGTGATTGTTGGGTACCAGACATACGTAGCTTTAATAAGGACGGTAATCAGTGACAGACAACAGGTGTACACGACCCCGATGCGGGGGGAAATTGACCGCTGCCAGCAGGCTTTGGAATATGCCCGGGCTGGACAGACTGTGGCCTTAATCAGCGGCGGTGATGCCGGGGTTTATGGCATGGCTGGCCTGATGTTGGAAATAGTTATCCAGTCTGCCAGCGATATTGAGGTAGAGGTTATTCCCGGTATACCAGCTGCTAATGCCGCTGCAGCCTCAATCGGGGCGCCCTTAATGCACGATTACGTAACTATCAGTTTAAGCGACCTGTTGACCGACTGGGAATTGATCAGGAAAAGAATCCACTGTGCCGGTCAGGGTGATTTTGTAGTCGCTATCTATAATCCTAAAAGCCAAAGCCGAACCAGGCAAATCATTGAGGCCCAGGAGATATTACTGCAGTATAAGTCCCCCGATACCCCAGTGGGCATTGTCAGGAATGCCAAACGCAGCGGAGAGGAAATAGAACTGACCACCTTAGCTGACCTGGCTGATTCGGAAATAAATATGTCGACCATGGTGATAGTAGGCAACTCTAAGACCTATGCGCATCTGAATAAAATTATCACCCCCAGGGGGTATCGATATTGATTCTGATCTTTTCAGGAACCAAAGATGGGCGAGATATTGTGCAAAAAGTGTTGAACATGGGGCAAGAGGTGCTGGTTTCTACGGCTACAGCGTATGGCAGTGAGCTGATTACCAACCATCAACAGCTCAAAAAAATATATGGATCTCTTAACAGGCAGCAAATTATCAAGCTGCTAAAAACAGAGAACATCACCGGGATTATTGATGCCACCCATCCCTATGCTATGGAGATCACAGCCAATATTAAAGAGGCAGCGGAGATAACCAATGCTAAATATTGGAGATACGAAAGGCCGGAGCTGGATAGCAGTTATCCAGTCAAGTACAGCTCTTTAACTGAGATCGCCAACTATTTACGGGCCAAGTCAGGAAAAATCCTGCTCACTATTGGCTCGAGCAGATTAATGGAAATTACCAGTATTGTACCCACAGACAGAATAGTTGCCCGTGTTTTGCCGCTATGCTCCTCGTTAACCAGAGCTGAGGCAGCAGGGTTAAAACCAAAACAGATTATTGCCATGCAAGGGCCTTTTAGTGCAGAGCTTAATTCAATGCTGCTCCAAGAATATCAGATAAAGTATCTGGTCTCCAAAGACAGCGGCAAAGAAGGAGGTATCTGCGAAAAAATAGCAGCTGCCAGACAAAACGGGGTTGAGGTGCTAGTTTTAGCCAGACCGGAGATAGATTATGGTAATACCTACAGTTCCATTGCGGAGCTGGTCAGTGTTTTCAAGGACAGTGTTAATATCAAAAAATGACTTGTTGGCAAACATTTTATTGCACAAGAGTTTTAGCTAAGTGATTAAAAAAATTAAAGCAATTTAAAGGGGAAAAAAATGAAGAAAACCTTATGTTTAGTCCTAATCAGCCTGTTGATGATATCTTTGGTCGGCTGCCAACCCCAGGATCCAGTGGTCCAGCCGCATGAAACAGATTTTCAATCTCTTTATCCGGAGTTCGTAATTGATTCTAATGATACATCAGTTACCTATGTTGATGCTGAAGGGCAAACCCTGTCAATTACCAAAAAGCCGGCCAGGACTGTGGTGTTATTGAATTCCATTTTGGATTTGTGGTACCTGGCCGGGGGAGAATCTTTGGCCCGAGTCAAGGGTACCATCAATGTTCCGGCTGAGGCAGCCGATCTGCCAATCCTGGGCAGCTTTGCCAGTGTCAGTGCTGAGGCGCTCTTAGCTTTGGAGCCAGACCTGGTAATTCTGTCGAGTAATTCCTCATCTCAGAAAAAGTTAATTGGAATACTGAAAGAAAACGATATTGAGTATGCCAGCATTGACACCGGGACGCAGGCTTATGAGGCATTTCAAAAAAACCTGTATCTGTTTACCCAAATTTTAGGTACAGAAAGCATCTATGAGCAAAAGGTAAATAATATCACGGATCAATGCCAGACTATAATAGATCAGGCCAAAACAGCATCCCAGCAGCCCAGTGTTGCGGTTCTGTATGTTACCAGCAAGTCGATCAGAACAGAAACTGAACATTCTTTAACCGGAGAAATGGTTTCACTGTTAGGCGGGTCAAATGTGGTCAGTTTAGAGGAGATCCCAGTACCCGGAAGTACCAGAGTTGATTTTAGTATGGAAGTACTGGTAGCCAGAGATCCAGAATATATTTTAATCTGTACAATGGGTGATATTGATAAATGCCGGGACAGAATAGCTGCAGATATTGAGAAAAGCACCGCCTGGTCCGGGTTAAAAGCTGTAAAGGAAAGTAAGGTCTACTATCTGCCAAAAGAATATTCAGTCTATAAACCAAATGCTGAATATCCTCAGGCCTTTGCCTACCTGGCTAAAATTCTATACCCGGAGATCTTTTCCGAATAAGATATCAGGTGTGATAAATGGCAACTAAGAGAGATATGCAACATAAAAAAACAGCGCTGAAGATAACTATCCTGCTTGGCCTGGTGGCCTTTGCTGTTATCAGCTTTTTGCTCAGTGTCAGTTTGGGAGCATACCAGCTTTCAATTGAAGATATTGTGAGAGCGATCATGTCAGAGACAGAGGACCTCAATCATCGCATTTTCTGGAACCTCCGCGTCCCCAGAACCATGGTGGCGGCCCTGGTTGGAATATGTTTGTCGGTTGCAGGGGCCATACTGCAGGGAGTAATGCGCAATCCACTGGCCTCCCCCAATATTATTGGGGTTTCGGCCGGGGCAGGATTAATGGCCACAATCTGCCTGGTGTTACTTCCTAGAATGTCTGCCCTGCTGACCCCGGCAGCATTTGTCGGGGCAGTGTTAACTACCCTGCTGATATACGTTTTATCCTGGAAAAACGGCGTTCAGCCTTTGCGAATGGTCTTGGCCGGGATTGCCATCTCCACCTTGCTAAGCTCTTTTATTAATTTAATCCTGATCTTTTATCCGGAGCGGGTACATGATACTTTGGGGTTTAAAATAGGCAGCCTGATGTCCAAAACCTGGCATGATTTCTACCTGATACTGCCCTATGCTCTGGTAGGGTTTACTATTGCTGTTATTACCGCTAACAGGCTCAATATCTTAATGCTGGGCGATGAAATCGCTGCCAGTTTGGGCCTGAATGTTGAAGTGACGAGGATGTCGTTTATTATCCTGGCCTCTTTACTGGCAGCCAGTGCGGTCAGTGTGGTTGGTTTGCTGGGGTTTGTGGGCCTGATAGTACCCCATATGGTTCGTTTAATTATAGGTTCAGATTACAAATATCTTTTCCCCGGCAGTGCTATTTTAGGCGCAGGATTAGTGATGTTCTGCGATACTATTTCCCGCATTATTTTTGCTCCTATGGAGCTGCCAATTGGCATTATAATGTCCATCCTAGGGGTGCCGTTCTTTCTGTTCCTGCTGAAAGGGAGGTTAAAGATTGCTAAGAATAGCTAGTGTGTCGCTTTCATATGACAGACGTAAGGTAATTACTGATCTGTCCTGCCAGATATCTCAAGGCCGGGTTACCGCCATTATTGGACCCAATGGTTGTGGCAAATCGACTCTGTTAAAAGCGATCTCTAAAAATAAAAAGGTAGACAGCGGCAGTATTTATCTGCAAGGGGAAAGACTGGCTGAAATGAAGCAGAAAAAGCTGGCCAGGCTGATGGCTATTCTACCCCAAAATCCAGTAGCTCCGCCTGAAATAACCGTCAGAGAGCTGATCTCATTGGGAAGATACCCTTACCTGAATTGGCGAAACAGGTTTACCAGCCACGATCTTAAGATCGTAGATTGGGCGCTGGAGAAAACCTTTTTACTTGATCTGCAGCATCAGCCTCTGATTCAAATGTCCGGCGGTGAGAGGCAACGAACCTGGATTGCCATGACTCTGGCTCAACAGCCACAACTGCTCCTGCTGGACGAGCCTACTACTTTTCTGGATATTGCCTATCAGCATGAAATCCTGGAGCTGATTAACAGGTTGAATCGTGAGGAAGGATTGACAATTGTCATGGTCCTGCATGATCTTAACCAGGCTGCCAGATATGCCGATGAAATAATCGTTATCCATAATGGTCAGATCTACAAGAAGGACATCCCGGCTAAGGTAGTGACCCCCCAAACCCTGTTTGAGGTCTTCAATATCCGGGCAAAAGTTCTTCATGATCAGGACAATAATTGCCCGTTTTTTATTCCTTTAACCAAAGAGAGGCTGTCTTAGCAAGGAGCCTCTTTTTTACTTTTAACTGAATTTTTGGTTGAGGCCAAGGTGCTAATATTAAAATAGTATTAATATTAGTAAATTAAAAATATTTTTAACTGGTTTTGTATTTACATTCGCCATATTAATTAATAAAATAACACTGCAGGGAAATATTTGGCAATAATTTTGCCGCAATTTGCCAATATCCCAAATGTGATAGAAAAATATAGAAACAGTTAGATATTGGGGGGTAATCAATGGGCAGAGTGGTCATCACTGAAATTGAAAAAATAATGAAAGAAAAACGGCGTCAGGTACTGGAAGTTAAACGATTATTAAAAGATTTAATGAAGATTTCAGAAAATCAACAGGATTTTTTTAAACTCATGGAAAAGGTTAAATCTTGTTTCACCAATATCGACATCCTGGATGAACAGGCTAATAAGCTGCTCAATAGCCTGAATACTCAGAACAGCCAGCAGCTAAAGGATATTCTGTTAACATCTTTCTCTGAAAATATGGCTGAGAATATTTCATCTATAAGTGTGAAACTGCATCAGGAGCTGGACACGATCATGAAACTGGATAAAATTTTAGCCAAAGAATTGATAGATTTAAGTAATCAATATGATCAGGCCCTCAACTTAGCGAGCAGTTATCAGCCTGACCTTTCAAATGCCACAAAAAAAAGTAGTAAAAACTGAAGCAAAGGTTTTTCAAATTCTAAATACAACACCCCGTTTCTATTTTGTTAAGGCATCTTTAGCCAAAGGGCAGTTATTGTTGTTAATAACAGGTGTTAATGTCATAAAAATAGCTGATAATTAACTAAATTTTTTTATTATTTTAACCATATCTTTGTTGACAAGTAGTATACTATTACTTATCATTAGACATTAGTCAGGCGACTAATTTTGGAGGTTGACGGCTAAGATGACCAAGAATTCAAGAGAGCTGTTAATAGATGCGGCTCAAAAATCGCTAATTGAATACGGCAACTCCCAGACTAGTGTTAAATTAATAGCCAGAATAGCTGGGGTTAATCACGGACTTGTTCATCATTATTTTCACTCCAAAGAGGAATTATTTATTGAGGTATTAAAAATTAACACCCATGTCTTAGTAAACAAGCTCAACCAGATCAATGATGTTACTGATTACCAACAGCTGTTATCGGTTATTGTTAATCCTGATTTTACAGTGATGAGCGAGGTTATCCAATTGGCAAAAAAAATGCCGGGACTCAGGCAGCATCTCCAGGAAAGGCTAAAACTCATGCGCAATATAATCGGCAGTCATTTGAATGTTCACGGTGAAAAGAAGCAGAGAATTCTGGTTTCGGGGATATTAGGCTTAGTTATCCACAGTAATATAGAAGATGGAATAGATGTCAATGACTCAATTGTACAATTAATAGAAGCACTGAAGGGGTAAAGAGGTGGCTCGATGAACATTGGAATAGATATTGGCAGCACCACGATCAAACTGGTCTGCATTGATGATGATAATCATATTTTATTTAAAACTTATACAAGGCATTTTTCGAAAGTAAACGAGTACTTGGTGACAATTTTTGCAGAACTGATGGCCAGTATTGAGCTTGACGAAGTAAAAATCTCGATCACCGGATCTGCCGGAATGGATATAGCTGAGCAGCTGGCGATTGAGTTTACTCAAGAGGTTATTGCCGCCACAGTTGCTGTGCAAAAATTCCAACCTCACACAGATGCTGTTATTGAAATCGGTGGTGAGGATGTTAAAGTTATTTTCTTTGGCAGAACCATCGAACAGCGGATGAACAGTACCTGTGCCGGGGGAACAGGTGCATTTATTGATCAGATGTCCAAGCTACTGAATATCACTCCTCAGGAGCTGAATGAAATTGCTAAGGACCACCATAAAGTATACCCGATTGCTTCCCGATGCGGTGTGTTCGCCAAAACAGATATTCAGGCCTTGCTCAATCAGGGGGTATTAAAAGAAAATATCGCCATCAGCATTTTTCAGGCTGTGGTCAATCAAACTATTGCCGGCTTAGCTCAAGGTCGGGAGTTTAAAGGCAATATCTGCTTTTTAGGTGGACCTTTAACATTTTTCAGCGAACTGAGAAAGCAGTTTATAAAAACCCTGAAACTGAAACCGAACGAGGTAATTTTTCCTGAAAACTCAGAGTATTATATGGCTCTGGGCTGCGCTATGAACGCCAGGGATTTAGCGCCGGTAAAGATCCAGGATATCCGAAAAAAACTCAGCAGTGAACGAATCTTTTCGGCGGTAACCAACAGGCTTGCCCCACTCTTTAATACTGCAGCAGAAAAACAGGAGTTTTTAGCACGCCATCATCAGAGTGATGCTCAAAGGATTGCGTTAGGCAACTACGCCAAAAATATCTACATTGGTATCGACGCCGGCTCAACCACCACCAAAATGATTGCCATTGGCGAAAATAATGAGATTCTTTATACTTATTATCAATACAATTACGGCAGTGTAATTGATGTGGTTAAAGAGCAGCTGCTGCATATTCTGAATCATAAAAACCCGGCTTCAGCTGTCCACAGTGTTGGGGTTACCGGTTATGGAGAAGAGTTGATCAAAGCCGCCTTTAATCTGGATATTGGCGAGGTTGAAACCATCGCCCATTTTGAAGCCGCAAAACACTTTATGCCCGAGGTGGATTTTATAATTGATATCGGTGGGCAGGATATGAAATGCTTAAAGATTAGCAACGGAGCTATTGAATCAATTGTCTTAAATGAGGCCTGCTCTTCTGGCTGCGGTTCATTTATTTCTACCTTTGCTAACTCCCTAAACTACACTGTAGAGGAGTTTTCCCAATTGGCACTGGAAGCTAAGAGCCCGGTAGATTTAGGCTCAAGGTGTACTATCTTTATGAATTCAAGTGTTAAGCAGGCCCAAAAAGAGGGCGCTGATATTGAGGATATCGCGGCTGGTTTAGCGATTAGCGTAGTTAAGAATGCTCTGTACAAGGTACTGAGGATTAACAGTGCTGCTGACTTAGGGCAAAATATTGTTGTTCAGGGCGGTACATTTTATAATGATGCCATCCTCAGGGTTTTTGAGCTGGAAACAGGGACCTCAGTGGTGCGACCTTCGATTGCCGGTTTAATGGGCGCTTTTGGTATTGCTCTCTTGGCTAAACAGCACGCCAGTGATTCAACCAGCATGCTGCCTTATGCTGATATAAAAGAATTTGCTGCGGAAAGTGTGATTACTACCTGTCGAAGATGTAGCAATAACTGCAGCCTTACTATCTCGAAATTCAGCAATGGCAATAAATATATCTCCGGAAACAGATGTGAACTGGGATTGGGTTTAAGTACCAGAAACGAAACCTATGATGTCAGCAAGTTTAAGCTAGAATATCTAAAGAAGCTCAACAGCAGCAAACATCCTCAGCGAATCGGCATTCCGATGGTTTTAAATATGTTTGAGAATCTGCCGTTTTGGGTAGCATTTTTTAATAACCTGGAAGTTGAAGTTGTCTGCAGTAGCTTTTCTACCCGGGAGACTTATGAGATGGGTCAGCATACCATACCCAGTGACACGGTATGCTATCCGGCGAAGGTTGTACACGGTCATATTGAAGAACTGCTGGATGCCAATCTGGAAACCATTTTTTATCCGTGCATAGTATACAATTTTAAAGAAAAACAACATCCTAAGAACCACTACAACTGTCCGGTGGTCGCCTCTTATCCTGAGGTTATCAATAACAATGTCAGTCGTCTGAAAAATGTCAGATATATAAATCCTTATTTATCGTTAAATGAGAAGAAAGTTTTTACCAAAGTTATTAAACCTGAGCTGGAGTCCATGGGTATTAGTAAATCAACGAGAGAGATTAAATTGGCCTATGAGACAGGGATAAAAGAGTATCAAAAATACAAGCAGGCTATTGTAGAATACGGTCAGAAAGCGCTGGAGTTTGCCAGAAAAAACAACAAAAAAATAATTGTTTTAGCTGGCCGGCCGTATCATATGGATCCTGAGATTAACCATGGAATCACCGACCTGTTATCATCGCTGGACATCATAACTCTCACTGAAGACTGTGTTGCTTCGCTTGCTGACCACAGCCTGTCCCAGGTCTTAAATCAGTGGACCTATCATACCCGGCTTTATGATGCAGCCAAATATGTAGCTGAATCAGATTATCAGGGTATTCAGCTGGTTCAGTTGGTTTCCTTTGGCTGCGGTCTGGATGCTATAACTTCGGATGAAACAAAGCGGATATTAGAAAGCCGTGGTAAAATTTACACCCAGATCAAGATCGATGAAATGAGCAATTTAGGTGCAGTAAAGATCAGACTTCGTTCGCTTGTTTCAACTATGAATGAAAGGTGCAGTGATTAACTTGGCAGAATTGCGATACAGTGAAGAAGGCCGGTTGCTGTTTACGGCAGAAATGAAAGAAGAATACAAAGTATTAGTACCCCAAATGGCACCTTTTCATTTTGATTTATTAGTTGAGGCCCTTATTCAAGAAGGATTTAAGGCCGAACTACTGGACAATATTGGCCCAAATTTGGTTAATGAAGGCTTAAAATACGTTCATAATGACTCCTGTTACCCGGCGATATTAGTTATCGGGCAAATCTTAGACGCGATTAAGAATAGAGGCTATGACAGCCACAAAGTAGCAGTCATTATAACTCAAACCGGTGGGGGATGCCGAGCCAGCAACTATATTCACCTGCTGAGGGCTGCCCTGAAAAAATCTGGCTTAAGTCATATTCCGGTTATCTCGCTTAATATCTCTAAGCTGGAGAAAAATCCGGGTTTTAACCCCTCCTATAAATTTTGGTTTAAGGCGATTTGGAGTGTGGTTTACGGCGACCTGTTAATGCAGTTATATAATGAAGTAAAACCCTATGAGATCAGTGACGGGGAGTCCGATCGGCTGGTAGAGCAGTGGAAAGAACAGGTCAAATACTCTTTTCAAAACAGTTCTGTGCTCAATATAAAGGCTTTAAAACAGAACATTGAGAGTTTAATCAAAGATTTTGCCCGCATACCTGTGGCAGATACCAAGTTGCCTCGGGTCGGTATTGTCGGAGAGATATACGTTAAATATTCCAGCGTTGGCAACAATAATCTGGAAGATTATCTGCGTGAAGAAAATGTCGAAATAGTAATACCGCCGTTAATGGACTTTCTGCTTTTTAAGCTCGATTATCGGGCCTTGGAGGTAGACTGGTACGGAGGAAAGTTTATTAAGAAATTTGGCATAAACTTAATCATCCGCTGGATAGAGAAGCTGCGAGACCACAGCAGGGATTTGCTGAAAAAAGCTGGTTTTACCAGACCAATTGAATTTGTCAAACTGAGGCAGCTGGTTAAAGGCATTGTCTCTCGGGGCAACAGAATGGGAGAGGGCTGGCTGCTAACGGCAGAAATGATCGAGTTGATCAAGAGTGGAGCCCCCAATATTGTCTGTGCCCAGCCCTTTGGCTGCTTGCCCAATCATATCTCGGGTAAAGGGGTATTAAAAACCTTAAAAGATCGGTATCCTGAGGCCAATATTGTCGTCATTGACTACGATCCCGGGGCATCAGCAGTAAATCAAAAGAACAGAATCAAGCTGATGCTGTCCAATATTAACAGATAGGGTTTTGCGCTACCAGCTCAAGTCTTGCCGATGCAGCGGCATGCTCATACAGCGAGGCCCGCCTCTTCCTCTGATTAATTCTGAATCAGCGATTTCTAACACTTCAACCCCATGCTTACGTAATACCTCATTTGAGGCTTCATTCCTGCTGTAGGTTACAACTACTCCCGGAGCGATAGCCAGGGTGTTGGTACTGTCATTCCATTGCTCCCGCGCCGCGGTAATCGGGCAGCCCCCACCACTTCGGATCAATTCTATTTGATCAATCTTCAACGATTTTTCCAGGGTACAGGTCAGCGAGTCTGTAATCACAGTGTATTTAATATCTCCATTATCTTTGGTTATTTTGAACAGCCTAACCTCAGGCTCTATCCCGGGGTAGATAGTAAATTTGCTATAATCAACCATGGTAAAGACAGTGTCCAGGTGCATAAAGGATCTGAGTTTGGGGATCTGCACAACCAGAATCTCGGCCAGCTCAGGAATACAATCAAAGGCTTCCTGGGCTAAACACTCAATGGCAAAAGGAGAGGTTCTCTGGCTGCAGCCAATGGCAATCACCCGGTTGCTGAGAACTAAAATATCTCCCCCTTCAATACTTTTATCAGCAGAGGCCTGATGCACCAAAGGTGTAGTGATACTCTGAAACAGGGGATGATAATAGTAAACATACTGCAGCAGCAAACTCTCCCTCTTTCTGGCTGGAGCGCGCATCGTATTGACACTGAGGGTATTTCCGATAACAGTGGCTGGATCACGCATAAAATACAGGTTGGGGATGGGGTTGAGGAAGTATTTATAATCTGATTTAATGTGGTCAGCCAGTGTGAACTCCCGCTCAAGGTGGTTAATAGCTGATTTTTCTAAACCGGCAATCAGGTATTGAACGAGCTTGTCGCTGGTTTGGCTCATTAAAAAGTCATATAACACTGCCTCCAGTGAAACACTTCTCAAGCCTTCATCATGCAGAACAGCTTTTATCAACTCTGACTTATTCTCTGGGGAGCCTAAGACCTCGTTCAGCAAATCTTCGATATAATAAACGTTTACTCCGCGTTCTTTTAAAACATGGGCAAATCCATCATGCTCAACGCGCATTTGCTTCACCCATGGAATGTCATCAAACAGTGACTTTTCCAGATTATCAGGAGTAAGCCGTTCCAGTTCCAGGCCAGGTCGGTGCAGTAAAACAGATTTTAGCTTGCCAATTTCAGATTTAATATTCAGAAATGGTTGTCCAGCGCTTGGGCTCATTTTTTTGCTCCTTTTCTAGCTGATATCAATCCCATTAAAAGCATTGTTAGCCATGTATTGTGTAAACAAAACCAGGGCTAGTATAGCATTGCGAAATTTGTCGAACAAGGCAAATAATAAAATTGGATATAAATTCATAATGATGTATGGCTATTCATATGTTAGCAGTCATATGGTGATTTGACCTGGCAGACTGGTCAGCTGATGCTGGCTGTTAAATCTTTAGATAATACAGTTAATAATTAAAACCATTTTTATCGGACAACTACTGCACGTCCATATCAAAACCACATACTATGGATTAAGGAGGTGTTATGTAATGTCATTTTTTTTAAGGCACACCCACACATTATCTACTACAACATCAATTGCACGTGGACACATCCACAATATTAAAACATGGACCTTCCCAGCCAAACCAATTCCTGGTGGACATGTGCATAGAATTCGTGCTCTAACAACTTTCAACAGAAGACACATCCACAGCTTCTGTAGAACAACATCACCCGCAATAGATGTAGGTAATGGTATGCATATTCACTATGTAAAAGGACTTACTAATAGAGTGCTTGCTCACAGACATCGTGTACGTGTATTTACAAGTGCTGCACCAAATCCTCCTAATGAGTAAAGATAGATATCTTGTCTAGGACAAGTCATTTCCTTTTAAATTCAGGATAAGGATTGATTTTAAGGTGCTTATTTGATATCTTAAAGGGGAGTGAAAAACAATAAGATCCTAGGGGGGCCGTAATTGGACGGCTGAGATAAAAGACCGTAATCTTTTGACTCTTGACTTGATCTGGGTAATTCCAGCGGAAGGAAGGAGCAACTGAAAAACTACCATGTTCTTTTCTGGAACATGGTTTTCTCTTTAAAAAGGAGGTATAAGATGAAAATTGCGTTGACAATTGCTGGCAGCGATTCCAGTGGCGGGGCCGGCATCCAGGCAGATATTAAAACTATCAGTGCTCATGGGGTTTATGCTATGAGTGTTATTACTGCAATTACTGCTCAGAATACTCAAGGTGTTTTTGCTGTCCAGGACATTGACCCGGAAATAATAGCCAGGCAAATTGAGGTGTTGTTTGAGGACATTAGGATTGATGCCATAAAAATCGGCATGGTTTCGAAAACAGAATCGATCAAGGCCATTGCCAGTACGCTGGACAGATATGGCTATCAGAGAATAGTGCTGGACCCGGTTATGGTTTCTAAGAGCGGTTACAAGCTGTTATTGCCGGAAGCTGAGCAGGCTTTAGTCGAGTTATTGATTCCTCGGGCTCAGGTTATTACTCCGAATATACCGGAAGCTGAGACATTGCTAAATGGCTCAATAAATACTATCGAGCAAATGAAAGAGGCCGCTGCCAGTCTTTATGAGTTGGGTCCCCAGTATGTATTATTAAAAGGAGGGCACTTTCAGGGCGAGGCGGCTGTAGATATTCTGTACGATGGCAACAACTTTGAACGCTACCAAAAGAAACGGATAAAAACAAAAAATACCCATGGGACAGGCTGTACCCTGTCCAGTGCTATTGCTGCCAACATAGCTAAAGGGCTGTCGGTAACTGAGGCAGTTGCCAAAGCCAAAGACTATATAACAGGTGCAATAGAGCACAGCCTGAACATTGGAAAAGGTATCGGACCGACACATCACTTTTATGAGTTTTACAGCAAATAATTGAGTTGCAGTCGTTCAGTAATAAATCAGTTAAAGGAGACTAAAATGATAAACAACAAAACTTTCGCTCAGGCCTTCCGTAATCTGAGGGCAAAATCGCCATTAATACACAATATAACGAACTATGTTTCTGTAAATGATGTCGCCAATATCATCCTGGCTGTTGGTGCTTCACCAGTTATGAGTCATGCCCCTGAAGATACTCAGGATCTGCTTCAGGTAGTTAAGGCAGTTGGAGGGGTGCTGGTTCTTAACATTGGTACACTCGATCAGCAGCAGGTGGATAATATGTTTTTTGCTGGGAAAAAAGCAAATGAGTTAGGTGTGCCGATAGTTCTTGATCCAGTCGGTGCGGGGGCTACCAGGTTTAGAACGCAAACTGCCTTAAAGCTGTTGAGTACTCTAAAAGTTAAAGTAGTACGGGGTAATATGTCAGAGATAAAAGCCCTGATCGGCTTAACAGGCCAAACCAAGGGAGTTGACTCAGTAGCTGATGAAAGTGATGGTAAAACGATTGTCAGGGAGGCCGCTAAAGTGTTAGGCACCAATGTGGCTGTTACTGGAGCTACCGACTATATCTCGGATGGAGAGCAGGTTGTTATGGTTAACAATGGCGTGAAATATTTATCGAAGGTAACTGGTACAGGCTGTATGGCTACAGCTTTAATCGGTGCATTTTTAACAGTAGCAGATCCTCTGGCAGCTGCTGCTTATGGCATTGCTGCTATGGGGTTGGCTGGTGAGCTGGCAGCTGAGACATCAGCCGGCCTGGGAACCTTCCGAATTGGAATCTTTAACAATGTTGAAAAGCTTAATGCTGATATAATCCTCAAAAAAGGGAAAATCAGCAATGCCTAAAGTTAATTACAAATTGTATCTGGTAACAGACTCTGCGATTGTTGCCCCCAGAGATTTCTTTGAAACTGTGGAACAGGCTTTAAAAGGCGGGGTTACTCTGTTGCAGCTCAGAGAGAAGCATAAAAGCTCAAGGGAGTTCTATCAAACTGCTGTAAAAATAAAAGGTCTGACAAAAAAGTACAATGTTCCGCTGATAATCAATGACCGCCTGGATATAGCACTGGCCGTAGACGCAGACGGGGTTCATGTCGGACAAAAAGACCTGCCTGTGGAAATATGCCGTAAACATTTGCCTGACAAACTTATTGGCGTATCAGCCAGCAATTATCAGGATGCAGTTGATGGCTATAAAGCAGGTGCTGATTACATTGGATTGGGGGCTGTTTTCCCCACCAGCTCTAAAGATGATGCGGTTGTTGTTACAGATGATATTAATCAAATTCTGAAGGATCTTCCGATTCCGGTAGTAGGCATTGGAGGCATTAACCAGAACAACTGCCGGGCTTTGATTAAACAGGGATTTGCCGGAGTTGCGGTAATATCGGCAATATTAGGCGAGCAAAATGTTCGACAGGCAGCCAAAAATCTGCTTAGTCAGCTTAGTGTCTGATACTTAATTTCAGTAAGCTGTTCATGCTTGAATACTGATAATAAATAAAGAGGTGATAAAACTCTTACCATGATGAAACTATCTTTAATGAATAAAGTAGTAAATACCTTAACCGCACATCGCAGTTCACCTTTAGCTGCTGCCTTTGCTGAAAAGTGGTTTAGTGAAGTTGACTCCATAAAGTACATTCGTGCCAGTGCTAATTTTGTGTTTCAAGTTAAGGCCAACGGTAAAAGCTATATTTTGAGGTTTAATTCGGTTTTAGAAAAAGATATCAGGCTTATTGAAGATGAAATCGCAGTTTTAAGGTACTTGTTGGAGAATGGGCTAAATGTGAGTGTGCCCGTTAAATCACAAGCTAATAGGTACCTCGAAATTGTAAAAACGGAATTAGGGGTTTTTACTGTCGTGCTTTTCGAAAAAGCAAATGGGCAGGTCTTTGAGGTAGATCAGATCGATGACGAAAGGACTGTTACCTGGGGCTCAAAACTGGGCGAGTTGCATTGTCTGTTAAAAAAAGTTCCTCAGGACATAGCTAATAGCAGATTGTCATACAAAGTATTACTTGAATTTATTAAGCAATATATATCTGAGTATGAGCAATTCTTATTACAGGAATATCAAGCATTAAGCGCCTCACTAAAAAAGATTCCCATTGATAACGATAATTTTGGCTTAATTCACTTTGATTTTGATATAGATAATATTCTTTGGAATGATAGAGACATTACTATAATTGATTTTGATGATATGGTTAAACTATGGTTTGGAGCAGATATTCTATTTGCTGTCCGGAGCCTGTTCTATAATAAACCCTTAGATTTGAATAACCAAAAACTTAAGCTGTTCATCCAGGGATATAAAAGAAAAACTTCATTTGATGAAGAGATGTTAAATCACTTTCCAGACTTTTTAAGATTACATAGATTATTCTTCATTGCTAGTTTAAGAAGATCACTTGATATCAAAGACACCTCAAATTACCCGGAGTGGATTGGGAGATTGACGGCAAAAATCAAGCAGAATTATATCAACAGTTCGATAGAGGATATTAAGGCTGGTAGATTAACAGTCAGATAAAAGCTTTATTAAACTCTATAACCTAAACTGCTGGGCTTTAGCTAAAAATTTTTAGCTTCATGAAAAAGGCCACTTCATTTTCAGGATAGTTGTTATCATATAAAGAGATGTCCAGGGAATCTATTTCATAGCCATTTTTTTTGTAGAACTCAATAGCATTGACATTGGTGTTCTGCGTTTCTAAGGAGATAATTCTTATTTGGTTGGTCAGAGCTGTTTCTTTTACCTGAGCCAATAGCCTGGAGCCGATTCCCTGTCCTTGATATTGCTCGGAGACATGAATTAAACTGATAACAAAAGAGTTGTTCCACGATTTTCTTTCAACCAGTGCTACCCCAACCAGCTGGTCATTAATATAAGCCCCAAATGACAGGCCCTGTTTTAGAGTTTTGTGGTAATATGAAAAATCATCTGCAGTAGATTCCCATTCTTTAATATAGGGTTCTGTCAGGGTTGTTTTGCTGACTTTAAAAAACAGCTCCTCATTAACCTGATACCTTTCAACTACATATTGCTCATCGGCCGTATAGCCATACCTGCCAAATGAAGCTAAGTCCTCAGCAGATAGCTCAGTTATTTTTATAATTTCCATCCTGTCAAGCTCCTCTCAAGCATACTTGGCAAAATTTGTATTCTAAACATTATAACTTTACCATAACCCGCAGATCAAGCAGTTTATAAAAGTTTAATACTTTTTTTATTCTTTTACCAGGTTTACCGACTAAAATTGGAGTAACATTAAGTAGGAGAGGTGTACTATGGAACAGAAAACAGTTAAGTTAAAAGCCCTGTTGTTAATACTGTTAATCAGCGTCGTTGTTGTGCCCATTATTGTGCTGTTTTGGGGCAACTCAATTATTTCTAAAAATATATTCAGCTCACCAGAATATGCCGATATATCATCCGGAGTGAAACTGGTTGAATCCCTTTCCGAAGAGATTGCAAATAACTATAGTCATATCAATGATTATGATACATTCTCGGAGATTATTGATCCTTTTCTGAAGGATGGTTTAGGAAGGGTGATTGTTTATGATTTAAACAACACAGTGCTTTATGATTCCGTTCACAAAGATATCGGTTCACTGGGTTTGAAAAGTCAGGACTATGTTCAGGACAATACCATCAGTTTCTCAGTGAGTTTATATGCAATATCTACGACAATCTTTAGCAATATCAATACGCGCAGTGTATTGAACTCTCAAGAAGAGTTCAAGTTTTGGTTTCCTTACAACTTTAATATTAAGACTAATAATCAAAATGTTGCTAAAGGCACCTTATTTATTAACTATGGAGCAGCATCTACTATCCTTGTCAGAAAGGTAATGTCGCAAGGGAAATATGTGGTCTGGTCAACTCTATTGTCTTTAATATTGATGGTCTGGCTGCTATCCAGGACAATTGACCGGAAAATACTCTACCCTTTAGCCGAGCTTAATCAGGCCGCCTGTAAAATGGCTGAAGAGGATTATAATCACCCTATAACTTTTCATAGTAAAAACGAAATGGGTGAATTTTGCAATCAGTTTCAAGATATGAGAAAACAGCTGGCGGAGAGCAGGCAAAAACTGGATGAAGACGCTACAGCCCGCAAACTGCTAATTGGCAATATAGCCCATGATTTGCGCACCCCTATTACCTCAATTAAGGGCTATGTCGAGGGTTTAATAGACCAGGTTGCCGTTAATCAGGCTGATCGGGAGAGGTATTATCAAGTTATAAAAGAAAAGACAGAGAATTTAGATTTTATGATCAATGACCTGTTCACTTTTTCTCAGCTGGAGTTGGGTCAGTTAAAGATTAACTGCCGACCGGTAGACAGTTCTGATCTGCTGCAACCACTGTTAAAAAGTACTCAAAAAGTTAATATTGTTTTAGATAACGCTGCTGGCAGCCAAATGCTAAACATAGATATTAACCAAATTAACAGAGTAATCAGAAATATTCTTGAAAACTCAATTAAATTTGGGGCCAGCACAATAAAGATTTCTACTAAGGTCATTGATAAGTATCTGCAAATTAATATAGCAGATGATGGGATTGGAATCGATGCAGATATTATAGATAAGGTCTTTGACAGGTTCTTTACCTTTGTACCTAAAGAGGCCAATAAAGCAGGAGGCGCAGGTATGGGTTTAGCTATCTGTCAGGAAATAATTAGTCTGCACGGTGGGGAAATAAGCATTGCCAGTGAGCAGGGAGAGAGCACAACGGTTTCAATAAAGCTGCCATTGATGAACACTTAAATATTGTAGCTGGGAGCGTGAGGAACAAAAGGAATAGTGATTTATTTCAGGCAGAATTTTTAAGAACGGAGCAGTAATATAATGAGCGAGTTGATACTGGTTGTTGATGATGAAAAAGAAATAGCGCTGCTGATCAGAGATTATTTGGTGCAAGAAAGCTTTTCTGTTGCCATTGCCCATAATGCTGAGCAGGCCTTAAAGCTGTATCGAGCGCTACAGCCTTCTTTGATAATCCTCGATATCATGATGCCGGGGCTTGATGGTATGGAATTGTGCAAGCTAATCAGGTTCAAGTCAAATATTCCTATTTTAATGCTCAGCGCCAGACAAAGCGATATTGACAAGGTTTTATCCCTGGGTTTTGGAGCCGATGATTATATGACTAAGCCGTTTAGTCCCAGGGAGTTGGTGGCCAGGGTCAAGGCTCATATCAGAAGGTATAAGGTGTTGTCAAAAGCGGAGTTACCGAGCAGCCTTAAGTACGATAACCTGATTATTGATCTCGATGCTCACAGCGTTTATCTCAATAATAAGTTAATCCACCTCAACAATAAATCATTTCAACTGTTGAGTTTTTTAGCCAATAATCCTCGCAGAGTGTTTACTCGTCAGCAGCTATACGATCAGATTTGGGGTTATAACTATGCCGGTGATTTAAATACTGTTGCTGTTCACATTCGCAAACTGAGAAAGAAACTCGAAAACAACCCTGAAAAACCACAGCTGATTAAAACTGTATGGGGTGTCGGTTACAAATTTGAGCCGCCATCTGATTCTTAAGATCGACAATATCTCACTGTTTATGTACAGCATTATATAGGAGGTGAAGTTTTTGAGATTAGTAATAACTTTAATTAAGAGCTCTCTTGTAACTGATCATAAGCTTTTTATACCCTTTGTAATCATTAACATATTAATTGTATTTGTAATTTCAGCTACCTCAGTATCAAATGCTTTATTTATTGAATTTTCACGTGAGCCAATTATCAGTTCTACTGCCGGAGAAATCTTATTGCTGAAAAGTGAGAGTAAACCGGTCTTTATTTCAGGGCTTGATGGTACTATTCCAAAATGGTCCTTTCAGTTATTCGAAACAGGCGAAGTGTGCAATGTTAGTGTTGATCATAACATTACCTACCAACTCGTTTTAGTTGGCCAGCATAAAATTGATATTAGCGCTAAGCACTGTCTGGTTACTGGTTTAAGGTTGACAACAAGAACCCCGGCGCAAGATATTGTTAAAGGGGAGTTTCAATACATAACAGATTTTAAAGAATGGGATAAAGCTGGCCGGCCAGTGATGGTTATCGCAACCAAATCTTATCTTAATTCAGGGTTAAATATTGGAGACAGGTTTAATGTCTTTATACCAAAAATAGTTGAATCAGGAGGAGAACCATTAGCAATTGGTCTTTCACATAAAGCTTCAGGAATCGATTATATAGATAATGAAAATGGTGAATGGGTCAATGTGAAAATATCAGCTATTGCCAGAGATCATCTTGAAAAGAATGATGCTATAGTCGTTGTTTTCCCTTTAAGTATATTGCAAGATATTTCAAATGCAGATAACAAAGTTAACCGTGCTGGTGTTAGAATGAGAGAACTATCAGAGGAAGAGCTGCTTGAAAAAGCCATAAGCATTTCAGACTCTTATGCAGGATTTTATGCAATTAGAGCTACAGATATTATTACAGGAATGTCCAAGGAAATTACTGACTTGGAAAAACATGCTGGCAGTTTGTTGTTAGTCGTCTGTTTTATTGGGTCGCTGGTATTAATATGTATCTTAGTACTGGTACTCCAAAACAGAAATTCATCATATGTTCAGCTAATGTCTCTGGGAGTAACTAGATTTAAGCTGATGCTTAGTGTGGCAATCGAAATCATGGCGATATCGTTTATAACAATTGTAGCAGGACTGATTTTCCCGATAACACTATCTTATATTAGAAGCGGGCAGTTATTGTCTACTAGCATTAGTATAATTAGCTTTTTTCTAATAATTCCTTATAACATAGTTGTAAGTCTTATCGTTTCATTAGTTATGCTACCGAATAGAAAGAAAAGTTTGGAGGTTCTTCGAAGTGAATAGCATCGTCCTTAAAATCAGCAATTGCTATAAATCATTTTGCAAATCCAGTAATACAGTAGAAGTGTTAAAGGGTGTTGAATTAACCATAAAACAAGGCGAAACTGTAATGTTGTTAGGGCCGTCCGGTTCTGGAAAGTCTACTGTTTTGCATGTAGTAGCAGGGTTGACTCCAATTGATAAAGGCACTATTGAAGTTTGTGGTGTCAATATTAGCGAATGCACTGAAAAGCAGATGCTTCGAATAAGGCGAGAAAATATTGGATTTATCTTTCAGGACTTTAGATTACTAAAAGGACTTACAGCCCTTGAAAATGTAATGGTCCCGCTTTTCACTGTTGGAAAGAAGTATATCGAGGCAGAGTCTCGTTCAAAGAATTTACTAAAAATGCTCGAATTAGATCACCGGATGTATCATTATCCAAAGCACTTATCTGGAGGAGAACTGCAAAGATTAGGTATCGCCAGAGCACTTGCTAATAGCCCCCAAATCATTCTCGCTGATGAGCCGACTGGAAACCTTGATCAAAAGCTTGCCCATGGTATCACAAAAATGCTCGTATCTTTACCCAATAAAACCGACACATCTATATTAATGGTTACTCATAATCAGCAATTGACCCAATATGCCAGCAGGTGTGTGGAATTAGTCGATGGTTGTTTAAAGGCGAGAGAATCATGCATATATTAGCTTTTAGAATAGCTTTAAGAGATTGGCGAAAAATATTGTTGATTGGTTTAGTTTTGGCTGTTTCCAGTTCGCTTTTAATATATTATCAGACAATGATGTGGGAAATGTCAGCTTTTGTCCCTGGCAGTTCAAGCAGTTCAAATCAGACTTTGGAAGTCAATCCCGTCCGTCCAATAAAAGCTCCCCAAACTAGAACTGAGCTGCTAATTTCACTAATGACCTTGCTGGTTCTTGTCGTTGCTTTATTGTTTCAGATGAGCATCCTGGTTGTAGATATGATACGAAAACAGAAGCAATACCAAGCTTTAATAATCATTGGGGCATCTGAAACTGATATGGAGTTGTTCCCTTTAATGTATTCAATTTTAATCAGTATTTTGGCGTCAATCATTATTGCGATTTTTTGGTATGGCATACTTCCATATATTAGCAACTTATTGGTAATGTCATCTGTTAATACTGGCTTAGTGTTAATAGTAATAATATTTCAGCTAATAGCCAGTATTATAATTGGCCTTAAAGCAATGCATGTGGCTGAGGTGCTAAGCAACTAAAAATATATTTAAATAATCAACTTTGTCATTGAAGGATGTTTTGCTAATTGAAACCAGAAAAATTTTCACTTGCAGGTATACTAAACAAAAGAACTCTTATTGTGACGACAGCTGTTTTTTTGCTCCTTTATTTTTTGACAAATTGCACACGACAATCAACGATAGAAGATAATAATTTAGTCAACTTAAATTACAATGTGTCAGTTAATAAAAATATTGAACTCCTAACTGTCATTCAATATTTGGCAGATTTTGATCTTAAATATGAAGGCGGACATATAATTGCTGAGGATAAAGAATCAATTTACAGGGATAATGTAAAAAAACATTTTGCAGAATATCGAGAACATCCTGCAGTTGTTTTATATGAAGAGATGGTTAATTATGGATTTGCATTTGATACGAGTACCAGGTTTATGTTATATGTTGATGATAACTTGGAATTTAAAGATCCAAACATGGAAAAGGCACTGGCTATGGAAGAAAAAGAGAAATGGGGTGGGTTTGAAAAAGGACAAAAATTTTTGATAGCTCTAAAAGAATTTGAAAGTGATACAAATTTCAATGATTTTTGTAAAGAAAGCCTGGAAATATATAATCAGTTTGTGTATGATTTTGAAGCAAAAATACCCTTAAAAAATATGATTGAGCTGCTTGTTACGTTCTACGGATATACCCATGATAGTTATAACATCATTATTGCACCTTTATCAGCTAGCGGCAAAGGTCCCTATATTGAAAACCCCAATGGTGATTTGGAGGCTTATTGTATATGTGCCCCGATTGATAATCTAACAAACCCGGTAGAAATGGTTATACATGAGTTTTCTCACTCATATATCAATCCACTTGCATTTAAGAACAGTTATCCTATTTTAAAAGCTAGTCACTTACTTGAGCCGATAAGCCAAGAAATGAAACTCATTTCTTATGGTTCTTGGATGACTGTGGCAATTGAGCACATTGTCAGAGCATCTACTGCAAGAATAATTTACCATCTTGAGGGTCAGGAAAGTGCAGCCCAAGAGTTGCAGAAGCAAATTAACAAAGGCTTCATTTATATAGAACCTATCTACAATAAGCTAATAGAGTATGAAAAGAATCGCAATATTTACCCAACTATCGACGAATTCTTCTCAGAGATTATTAGCATTTTCAGGCATTTGGCAAAATAATATCGTACTTATTTCGCTAACCTGGTTTTTGTCGTTCTGTTTACCCTCATACAGGGCTTCATCGGCTTTTTTAATGGTACGTTCAAACCCAGTTCATGGCTGTAATCGGAATACCTAAGATTATATGGCAAAAAAAGTACTACGGTATTTTTTAAGCGTTAAGCATATAATATAATGCAGTTAGGTCAGTATGTAAGTATTAATTATTTAAGATTGGAGGATATTGAATGTGGTCAATTAGTAATCTAAAGATAAGAGCAAAACAGGTTTTGGTCGGCAACTACTGGAGCGCTTTTCTTGTCGGGTTAATTTTGATTATTACAGGCGGTGGTAATAGTAGTGGCATCAATTTCAGGACTAGTAGTGAACTGGGCTGGAGCAGTCGAATTGTTTCTTTATTTTGGCTGGTAGGCATTACCTTTTTACTATTTAGAATATTTGTTGGTTACATCATTGAAGTAGGTAGTAGAAAGTATCATTTGCAACTAGCTGAAGGGCTGTCTGATATTGGTTTAATAGGCTTTGGATTTAGGAACAATAGGTATGGCAAGGTCATATCAGCTATGTTCTTTAGAGCACTTTATATTTTTTTGTGGTCTCTA
>JANQLZ010000150.1 GCA_028280325.1 Bacillota bacterium | reverse complement strand
GTTGAAAATGTTTGCTGTCAAGGCGCTAGGTTCTGCGCAAAAGGAGGCTATACGAGGTAGTATGCCGAGTGCGCAAAGAACCGTATAACGCAGAGAGCGGACTTTTTCAGCAGCCTCGATTGCAACAGGCAATCCACACCACAGCAGCAAAGCGGCACCTTAACCCACCAGAATTTCGAGAATGTTTCAATAGCACGGCAGAAGCTTTTTTGTGCCGCGGGCATACGAGTGGGTATTCTTACAAGCAAACAACCTCGCTAAACACAGTTAGTATGCTTCTTATCCTTTACCAACCATGAGCCCCACTCCAAAGCAAACAAAATAAAAACTGTGGTAATTGCAAAAAGCAATTCCACCACAGCAGCAAAGCGGCTCCTTAACCCACCAGAATTTCGAGAATGTTTCAATAGCACGGCAGAAGCTTTTTTGTGCCGCGGGCATACGAGTGGTATTCCCGCAAACAAATAGACTCACTAAACACAGTTAACATGCTTCTCATCCTTTACCAACCATAAGCCCCACTCCAAAGTTAATAGAATAAAAACTGTGGTAAATTGCAAAAGGCAATTCACCACAGCAGCAAAGCGGTACCTTAACCTACCAGGATTTCGAGAATGTTTCAATAGCGCGGCAGAAGCTTTTTTGGGCCGCAGGCATACGAGTGGTATTCCCGCAATCAAATATACTCGCTAAGCAACAGTTAGCATGCCGATCCCCGACCTAAATAAAATAAAAACTGTGGTAAATTGCAAAAAGCAATTCCACCACAGCAGCAAAGCGGCTCCTTAACCCACCAGGATTTCGAGAATGTTTCAATAGCGCGGCAGAAGCTTTTTTGAGCCGCGGGCATACGAGTGGTATTCCCGCAAACAAAAAAGCGCACTAACAAAGCTAGTGTGCATTCTCGAAATTCTGGTGCCGAAGGTGGGATTCGAACCCACACGGGGATACCCCCACTGCGCCCTGAACACAGCGCGTATGCCAGTTTCGCCACTTCGGCAGATAATTAATACAGAGTTCATTATAATACCAGTGGCTTTATTTTGCAAGCTGCTGGAGTAAATTATTTTTTGCAACAGTTAGAAATTAGTTGCCGGTAATAGTATAATAGGCATATAGTCTTTACTGATTAAGGAAATCCCTTAGAAAGGAGATGAGAACAATGGGTAAGAAAATTAAAGCTGAATTCTGGGAGTTGAGTTTGGCTGATCTCAAACCAGCACTGTTAAAAAATTTCAACCGCCATCAGGAAACAACCCGGGCCTGGCAAAAGTCAGATGACGGATACATAATCAATGAGATATCCTTCATAGATGACTGGTCCGACAGGAAGAAAGAGCAGGTTATCAGATCTTTGAAAAGATGCCTAAAAAGCGGTGGTATCGTGGTTGGAGCATTTCTAAATGACACCCTGATTGGCTTTGCCAATGTAGAAAATGAATTCTTTGGATCTAACCAGCAGTATTTGGAGATGAACTATATTCATGTGACTAAACAGTATCGGGGGCAGGGCATTGGCCAGGAACTGTTTCAACTATGCTGTCACAAAGCAAAACTCAATGGAGCCAAAAAACTGTATATCGGGGCCCATCCCTCTGTAAAAACCCAGAAATTTTATAAAAGACAGGGCTGCATTTACGCTAAAGAAATAAACCCTAAAATATTGAAAAGAGAGCCACTGGATATCCAACTGGAATGTCCGCTTTACTAGCTCTCTTTCTTATCAAATTATCTCGCAGATTACTGTCTATCCACCGTAAAGGCCCAGATAAATCTCATAGGCACGTAGCACTTTCTTGACAAAAAATCTGGTTTCCTTGAAAGGTATATCTTCTGCTGTATGGTAAGAGCCATCCCAAACCCCTTGACTGACCCATTCCTTGACCCGGCCCATACCGGAATTATAAGCCGCCAGGGCCAGGGCTGTATTGTTTTCATATTTATTTAACAGGTGTTTAAGATAAAAGGTTCCCAGCTGAATATTCAAATTAGGATCATAGAGAGCTTCTTGATCATCGGGAATAACAACCTCAATTTCATTAGCCATCCATTCTGCGGTCTTTGGCATTAACTGCATCAAACCCACTGCCCCACTGGTGGAAACAGCCTGGGGCATAAAATTGCTTTCAGTTCTAATTACGGCAGCGATAAAATATGGGTCCATCTCTGCTTCTGCGGCAACCTCCATAATTATATCTTCATAAGGCAACGGATAGACAACCTTCCAAAACCACTGAGTAGTTATAACAAAGGCTACCATTATCAGTAATATCATAAACGCCAACGCTATTCTAATATTAGCAAATATCGATTTTGACAAAATATTTCTCCATTTATTTTTTTAGTTGATAAAGCCTGGTGTCAATCTGTTTAAAAAGTTCCTGTACGGTACCGCAATTATCTAAAACTAAATCAGCCAATGGCCTCTTTTCTGATAATGGAATTTGTGACGATATGCGCGCCTTGGCAGCTGCTAAAGTCAAACTGTTTCTTTGCTGCAGCCTTTCCAGCTGCTGCTCCAACCGACAATACACCACCCATATTTCATCTACCAGGTACTCTAACTTAGCCTCGAATAACAGAGGTATGTCCACGACAACTATCTCTCTGTTATTATATGCCGCTAAGCGCTGCTTTACTTCAGTTACTACCTGTTTGTGAACAATTTCCTCTAGCTGCAAACGCCTCTCCTGATCACCGAAAACGATATCACCCAGCTTAGCTCGATCTATTTCACCGTTTGGCAGCAAGATGGCCTCTCCAAAAGTGTTTACAATTTTGTAATAGGAGGGCTTGCCCCTGATAACTGCCTGCCGGGCTAACAGATCACAGTCAATAACAGGTATGTCCTGTTGCTGCAGGTAGTTTGCAACAGTAGATTTTCCAGATGCAATTCCTCCGGTCAGGCCAATGATGTGCATTTCATTCCCTCTTCACTAAAACATGACCTGGCAGGCTTCACAGACATGGGTACTGCGGCCGGCAACTTTTATGCGCTGGACTGTTGACTCACATTCCCGGCAGGGCTGGCCTGCTCGGCCGTAAACCTGCAGCTGAAACTGAAAACTGCCGGTCTGTCCAAAGCCATCCACGTAGTCGTTAAGTGTTGTCCCTCTATGCTCTATTCCATCGGCCAGAACAGCTCGAATAGCCTGGTACAGATCATGCTGTTTAGGGGGTGGAATATTCCCAGCAAGGCTCTGCGGATGAATCCCAGCTCGGAAAAGGCCTTCATCGACATAGATATTGCCCAAACCAGCAATCAGATGCTGATCCAGCAGCAGGGCTTTTATCCGGCGTTTGGGACGCTTTTGCAGGATTGCTGCAAAATCCTCTAAACTAAATTTATCGCTCAAAGGCTCCGGGCCTAATTTGTGCCAGCCTGACTGAGTGCTGACTGACTCCTCACTGCCAATATACAGCATCCCAAATTTACGGGTGTCCACAAACCGGAGCTGTTGACCGTCATCTAAATCGATAACAAAGTGATTGTGTTTTTTCAACTCTATCTCCGAGCCTTCGAGCCGCAACTGTCCGGTCATCCGCAAATGAACCAATAAGCGCAGTTGATCCTCAAAATAAAACATCAGGTATTTGCCGCGCCTGATAATATCCTGAAATGTTTTACCATACAGTTGAGAACTAAATTCACCGGGCTCGGCATTCTTTAGCAGTTTACTGTGGGTCAGCACAGCAGATTTTATTTTCTTGCCTTTCAGCAAGGGCAATAGAGATCTTCTAATGGTTTCTACTTCGGGCAATTCAGGCATGATAATTCCTCCATCTCGTACCAGTTTACTCCGAACTTGACATCTACTTTAATCGGTACTGATAAATTCATCGCATTTTTCATTGTTCGCTCTAAAAGAGCAGCTACTGTCTGCAGCTCCTCCTGGGTTACTTCCAGGATCAACTCGTCATGGACCTGCAACAGCATCCGGCTCTGGTATTTGCCAGCTAACAGTTCCTGCTGCAAACGAACCATGGCCAGCTTAATCAAGTCCGCAGCACTCCCCTGTATCGGGGTGTTGGTAGCAATTCGTTCAGCAAAGGAACGCCGGTGAAAATTTCTGCTGTTGATGTCCGGCAGATAGCGGCGACGATTGAGCATTGTTTCCACATAGCCATTTTTCTTGGCTGTCAGGATAGCATTATCCAGATAAGACCGAACCAGTTGATACCGAGCAAAATAGTTGTCGATATATACCCCGGCCTCTTTCCGGGTCACCTTAAGATCACGCGCCAACCCATAATCGCTGATTCCATAGATAATACCAAAATTTACTGCCTTGGCTCGAAATCGCATTTCTCTGGTCACATCCTGCGGGGCTACCCCAAATACCTCTGAGGCGGTGCGGGTATGAATATCTTCATTGCTCTGAAATGCTTTTATCAGGATTGGATCTGACGATAAATGGGCCAGTATTCTCAGTTCAATCTGAGAATAGTCTGCCGACAGGAGATAGTCGTATCCCTGGCCGGGTACAAAGGCCTTTCTAATCCTGCGCCCCTCTTCCAATCGGATAGGAATATTCTGCAGATTGGGCTCGGTGCTGCTTAAACGCCCGGTAGTAGTGATGGTCTGCTTAAATGTGGTATGCAGCCGGCTGGAACTGGTTATCAGCGGCAAAATCCCATCAATATAGGTTGATTTAAGCTTGGTCAGTTGACGATAATGAATAATTAAAGCCGGCAAATCATGTTCTAAAGCTAAGGTTTCCAGCACCTCATGCGAGGTTGAATACCCGGTTTTGGTTTTCTTTAAAACCGGCAGCTTGAGTTTGTCAAACAGAATTACCCCCAGCTGTTTGGGTGAATTAATATTAAACTCCTCACCAGCCAAATCATATATCTGATTCTTCATGTTATTAATGCCCGCTTCCAGCTCTGAAGCCATTTGCAGCAAGACTGAGCGGTCGATAGCTATACCGTTGTCTTCTAACTGAGCCAGAACAGCGGCCAAAGGCAATTCAACTTTACAGTACAAATCATTTAGCTGCTGCTGATTGATATTGCGAAGCATTTCCTGATACAGCTCAGGCAGATAAATCAGCTGGTGATACAGAGACTCATTTAGTGTTTTCAAGTTCTTGGACTTGTCTGCCAAATACTTGGTTATCATCAGCGGCAGTTCATAGTTTGACAGTGAAGGGTCCAACACATATCCGGCTAAAGTTATATCAAAAACTACTCCCTTAAGTTCAATATTGAGGGTGTTGAGAAAATGAATTGTATCCTTTAAATGACAGGTTATTTTCTCCAGTTTTTCATCCTCTAAAAGTTCCTGCCACTCTGGGGTCTGCCAGATCTTTTCGTCAACCATAACCAGCTTTTCGGGGCCAGGCAGATATAAGTACTGGTCCTCTATAGTATTACTCAAATAGAACATCAACTGATTGTCAGCTCTTATGTCTGTAATTAAACTATCTCCGGCCTCTTTGGTATCCACCATAACGGTCCTGACCTCTTCAGCTTCTTCCTCAAACTCAGCTTGATCATTTAAATCCTTGAGTAATTTATTAAACTCCAGATGGCTGAAAATTTCATACAGCTGTTGATTATTGGGTTGCTTCCTAACCTCTTTCCAGCTTAAATCAATTGACATATGGCAGTCGATTTTAGCTAATCGATAGCTTAAATACGCTGCATCTTTATTATTGATTATCCTTTGAGGCAGCACTTTACCTTTAATCTTATCGATATTGCGATAGACACCGTCCAGATCTTGAAATTCTTTAATCAGCTTTACCGCTGTTTTCTCCCCCACCCCGGGAACCCCGGGAATATTATCAGACTTGTCCCCCATTAAGGCTTTAACATCGATCAGCTGCTTGGGAGATAAGCCGTATTTTTCGGCAATGGCCTCCATGTTCATCTGCAGGATATCACTCAGGCCTTTGCGCGTATAGTAAACGGTTGTATGGTGATCCACCAATTGATAAGCATCACGATCCCCGGTGATGATAATAGTCTCAATATCTCCTGTCTCTTCAGCGGTTCGGGCAATTGTGCCGATAATATCATCTGCTTCGTAGCCTTCAATGGCAATTTGCTTAATATTGTAAGCTGTCAGGATATCTTCGATATAACAGACCTGCTCGCGCAGTTCCTCAGGCATGCTGCTCCGGGTTCCTTTATAGTCGGCATAAATTTCATTTCTAAAGGTAACCTTACCTTTATCAAAGGCTACAATAATGTAGTCAGGATCAATATCTTTAAAAATTTTCTGTAACATATTTGTGAAACCAAATGCAGCATTGGTATATAAACCCGATGTTGTCCTCATCGTAATCGGAAGAGCAAAAAATGCTCTAAAAGCCAGGCTGTGACCATCTATCAAAACCAGTTTTTTCATTCTATCAACCGCCCCTAACCTAATTAAACGATCTGCTAAGGCAAATCGTTACCTTATAAAAATACAATAAAAGCCGCTATTACGGCCGGAGAGGTTGCTGGAAAATCCAGCAAATCTCTGCCGTTATAGCAGCTTTAATTATATATCAAAGTATTACTGAATGGCAAAAGAAACTGATACTCGGGCGGTTAGTTTTACATCATCAGCTACGATAGGTGTGCCTTCATCGTCTTTGGCACTAATCATTTCGTAATCCATGGTTCTGTACCAGATTCCGCCAGTACTGTTTTCAGAAATTGTCACTACCGGACCTCGTGAAGCACCGGCAGCTTGAACTAAAACATCGGCCTTCTCTGTCGCATTTTCCATAGCCATCTTTAACAGCTTTTTGGTAATCTCTTCCTTGTCGGAAACGGTAAACTGTGGTGAATTAACTGAAGTAGCTCCC
>JANQLZ010000106.1 GCA_028280325.1 Bacillota bacterium | reverse complement strand
TAGAGATAAAAAAAAGGCACAAGGATTGTATTTTATTTTTTAGATTAGGTGACTTTTACGAAATGTTTTTTGATGATGCCCTGTATGCCGCTGAACAGTTAAACATTGTTTTAACTGCTCGTGAAGGAGGCCAGGGCAAAAAGATACCAATGTGTGGGGTGCCATATCACTCTGCCGCCGGTTACATCCAAAAACTGATTGCTGCTGGTCAGCGGGTAGCGATTTGCGAACAGATCGAGGATGCTAAAGAGGCTAAAGGCCTGGTTAAAAGAGATGTAGTGCGGATTATAACCCCAGGCACAATGGCTGATGGAGATTTTCTGGCTCCCGATCAAAACAATTTTTTAATGTCCATATATTATGCTGACGGAACTTATGGATATGGTATCGTAGACGTTTCTACCGGATTCTTCCGCTGTGGCCAATTCGACGAGGCCAATGGGCTGGAGCTGTTAATTGATGAATTTTTTAAATATAGTCCGGCAGAGATAGTCACTAATCTGGAGTTAACAGATTTTAAGGAACTCCACACTGTAATCAAGAGTAATAATGTACCTGTTAACAAAGCTGCTGAGGATGACGATCTATTAGATGATAAGTTGAAAGGCAAAATATCTTTTGACCAGTGCAGGCATTTGAAATTGGGAATAAAGGCTTCCTGCTTACTGTTAAATTATATTGCTGCAACCGAGAAGAGTCTGTTGCTGAGAATAACCTCAGCCGTACCAATTCAAAACTCTGACTATTTAAAAATTGACAATACTACTAAGCGCAATCTGGAGTTAACTGAAACGATGCGCGATAATAAAAAGAGAGGCTCACTGTTCTGGCTGCTGGACAATGCCATTACACCGATGGGCAGCAGACTCATTCGCGAATTAATCCTAAACCCTTTAATGGATGTTCAAAAGATTAATCAGCGTTTAGCAGCAGTGCAGGAACTGACAGAGGACTCACTGCTGTTCAATGATGTTCGAGAAATTCTCAGAAATATTACTGATATCGAGCGGATAGTGGGGAAAATTGCTTTAGGTAATGCTAACGGTAAGGATGTCAGAGCCCTGATCTCTTCGCTGAAAAATGCTGAGTTATTACAGCAGTTTAGCCACAAATGCAACTCAAACCTGCTGCAGCAGCTGTTTAGCCCGTTGACAGAGCTAAGTGAATTTACTCACTTCCTGGATACCTCTCTGGCTCCGAACCCACCCACTTCCACTAAAGAAGGTGGAATTATTGCCGATGGCTATGATCAGCATATCGACAATCTCAGGGCGATAACCCAGAGTGGCCATCAGTGGATAGCTGAACTGGAAGCTAAAGAGCGTAAAGAAACAGGAATTAAATCCCTAAAAATCGGCTTCAATAAAGTTTTTGGCTATTACCTGGAAATAACCCGGGCCAACCTGCATCTGACCCCGGACAGCTATATCCGGAAACAGACCCTTTCGAATGCAGAGAGATTCATTACACCTGAGTTAAAGCAGAAAGAGGAGGATATTCTAACAGCTGCCGAAAGGCTCCATACCTTGGAGCAACAGGCTTTTGAAGAAATACTGAGAAAAATACTGGGGCATGTTTATTCCCTGCATAAAATTGCCGGTAATGTAGCTACTATTGATGCGCTGACAGCCTTTGCCCAGTCCGCGGTCAAGTATGATTTTGTCCGGCCCACTGTCAACTATAGCAGCGATATTGCAATTGATGATGGTCGGCACCCGGTTATTGAGCAAGTGGTTGAGGTGGGCAGCTTTATTCCCAACAGCGTGCGTTTGTCTGAGGACAGTTTCTTCCATATCATTACCGGACCCAATATGTCGGGCAAGAGTACCTATATGCGCTCTATAGCTTTGATAATCCTGATGGCTCAGATTGGCTCATTCGTGCCAGCCTCTAAAGCAGTTATTGGCGTTATTGACCGGCTGTTTACCCGGGTTGGAGCTTCAGATGACATCTTTTCCGGTCACAGTACCTTTATGGTTGAGATGAAAGAGGTAGCCAATATCTGTAGAAATGCTACCAGCAAGAGCTTCGTCATCTTAGATGAAATCGGTCGGGGAACCAGTACCTTTGATGGAATGAGTATTGCCAGAGCTGTGTCTGAATTCTTAATCGGGGTTCGCTGCCGGGTACTCTTTGCCACCCATTACCATGAGCTGGTTGACCTGGCTGACAAATATCCAGCGCTGAACAATTATTCGGTTGCTGTCCACGAAGATGGGCAGGATATTGTATTCTTACATAAGATTATTCCCGGCCCCAGCAATAGAAGCTACGGGATACATGTCTGCAAACTGGCAGATATCCCGGAAGAAATCATCAATAATGCTGAAAACTATCTGCTGGAACTGGAAAGCGGTAAAGCCGAGGCAGCTGTTGCCCAACTGGAGCTGGATTTTGGGCGGCCAGGAGAGCTGATAATGGCTGTAAAGGACGAGATACTGGCTCTTAAGGTTGAGGATCTCACTCCGTTTAAGGCTTTAACATATATTGTGAAATGGCAAAGCGAATTAATGAAAGAGAAAAACAATGGCTAAAATCAAAGTACTACCCAATAAACTGATTAATCAAATCGCTGCCGGTGAAGTGATTGAGCGGCCAGCATCGGTCCTGAAAGAGCTGGTCGAGAACTCTATCGATGCCGGGGCCAACAGAGTTGATATTTTAATCGATAATGGCGGCCTGACCAGGATAGAAGTTATCGATAATGGCAGTGGCATGGATAAGGATGATTTGGAAACTGCCTTTATCCGGCATGCCACCAGTAAAATAACGCGGGAAGAGGATCTATCCAGCCTGACTAGCCTGGGCTTCCGAGGAGAGGCTCTGCCCAGTATTGCTTCAGTAAGCAGGGTAACTATCAAGTCGAGGACAAAAAATCACTCAGAAGGGCATTTACTGGTGTTAGAGGGAGGAGAGTTAATCAAGCGTCAAGTAGTCGGTTGCAAAATCGGCACCTCGATTACCGTTGAAAACCTGTTTTATAATACTCCGGCCCGACTGAAATTTATGGGTTCAGCCCGAGCGGAGACCCAGAGAATATCGGCCTTGTTTAAACAGTTAGCTCTTTCTCATCCCAATATCAGTTTCCGATACTTTCGAGATGGTAAAGAGATAGCCCTGACCAGCGGAAGTGGCAGACTGATTAATGCCATTACCGCTTTGTTTGACAGCAAGACGGTGAAGCACCTGCTGGCGCTGGAGCATTGCCGAAACGACTATCGGGTTACAGGTTTTATATCAGACCCGGAACTAACCCAGTACAATCGGAGGAATCAATTCTTTTTTGTCAATAACAGAGCAATTCAGGATGCCAATATCAGGCATGCCTTAGAGTCTGCCTATGGACGGATGCTGGCCCATCGATCATACCCGCTGGCTTTCTTGAACATTACGATCCCGCCAGCCGATGTTGATGTCAATGTTCATCCGACCAAGAGTGAGGTTAGATTTGCCAGGAAAAGAGATGTTCATGCTTTAATCACTGCAGCGGTCCAACAGGCCCTGGCTAACAGTGCCAGGCTTGTCGGTGACGAGGCAGCTGCAGCACTGGATTATCTGCCAGGTACTACAGAAACATCAGGCCTTAAAGAGCCGGTCCGCCAGTATCAGGTTTTTAATCATGGTACAGTCGACAGCCCGCTGGACAGGCCTTCATCTGCTGTTAATATAGCAGGCAGTGCCGAGTTTCCAGCAGTGAGTTATGTTCAAAAACTGGCAGCAGATATAGAGTATAACAGGTCAGCGTCTGTTGACTATGCCCGGGAAATCCCGCTGGAGCTGAGCCAAATCATGCTCCTGGGGCAGGTGCACAGCAGCTTTATTGTGATCCAAAACAAAAGGGGAATGGCTGTAATTGACCAGCACGCCGCGCATGAAAGAATTATTATTGAGCGGCTGAGAAGAAAGACCTCAGAGCAACACATTCAGTTTTTTGCAGTGCCGCTGACCCTGTCTTTTGCCAGGCTGACCTCTGATTTGATTAAAGACTACCTTTCTGAGCTCAATGAACTGGGAATCATCATGGAGGCCTTTGGTACAAATAACTTCCTGGTGCGCGGCATACCTGATTTTTTGGCGGGCAGATTATCAATAGATGAATTGAAGGAAACTATTTCAGAGGTCTTTACTAATGAAAACAATGTGTCGAAGTGGCATGATAATCTGCTGATAAGTCTCTCCTGTAAATCGGCGGTTAAAATCCACCAGACCCTGACCCGGGAAGAGATGTTAATGTTAATAACCGATTTGGCAAATACGCCTAACTGGCGCTTTTGCCCGCACGGTCGGCCAATTATATGGGAAATACCTTTTAATGATTTAGAGCGCAAATTTAATCGAGTATGAGGCGGTTGTATGGTTAAAGTCGTGGTCCTAGTTGGAGCAACTGCAGTCGGTAAAACCAGTCTGAGTATTAATCTGGCCCAACGCTGCAATGGTGAAATTATATCTGCGGATTCGATGCAGGTCTATAAGCATTTGAACATCGGTACAGCGAAAATTACTGCCAGAGAACAACAGGGTATCAAACATCATTTGTTAGATATTGTGGAGCCAACTCAATCATTTAGTGTGGCTGATTATCAGGCACTGGCCTACAAAGCTATGGATGAGATAGCTGCCAGAGGGAAAACTCCCATTATTGTGGGGGGGACAGGGCTGTATATTAACTCAGTAATCTATGGTTATGATTTCACCAAGCAAAAACATGACCCGTTAGTCCGTAAATATTTATCTGAAGCAGCTGAGAAATACGGCAATGAAGCTTTGCTGAAGTCTTTAAAATGTTTTTCACCCCAGGCGGCAGCACGCTTACATGTCAATGACCGTAAAAGGATAATTCGGGCTCTCGAAGTCTATATCCAAACCGGAAAAATTATCAGTTCAAAGCAGCAGAACCGGCCCTCAGAAAAGTATAAATACCTGTTGGTCGGCTTACATATGGATAAACAGCAGTTGAATGAGAGAATAAACCTTCGAGTAGATTTGATGGTAAAGGAGGGGTTAATTCAGGAGGTTACCAGCCTGTACGCACAAAACCAACTGGGTCCAGTTGCTAAACAGGCGCTGGGCTACAAAGAAGTAGTAGATTATTTAAGAGGTAAAGTTCTGTTTGACGAAATGATAGAAATTATTAAGTTAGAGACAAGAAAGTATGCTAAAAGACAGCGAGTTTGGTTTAAGAAAAATACTGATATAATCTGGTATAATGTGAATGAGTTGGGACTGATGTCGAATCTTGTCGATAATATCATGGAGCAATTAGCAGGAATTTAATAATTATAGTAGAATTTACAAGTAGATAGATAAAGGGGGCATGCACCTTGAGTAAAGTCGGCGGAAATTTGCAAGATACTTTTTTGAATTATGTTAGAAAAGAAAACATTCTAACAACTATCTTTCTGGTGAATGGATATCAGATTCGCGGATTAGTAAAATCTTTTGATAGCTTTACAATTCTGTTGGATGTCGAAGGTAAGCAGCAAATGGTATACAAGCACGCTGTCTCGACTATGGTTCCAAGCAAATACGTAAAACTATTTGAGCCGAGCGAGGAAGTTGAATAAGAATTAAATCCAGTTTATGATTCAATAAGAAAAGATTCCAAGTCAGAATAGCTTGAAAGATGCTGCTAAAAGCAGCCTTGAGATTTCTGTTTTACAGGAATCTTTTTTTATCAACTAAACAAACTGTATTGCATAAAATGAATATTATCAGTGTAGCTTTAAGGAAGGTGAAGCGGGTGACAGTAATCGTACCTAAAGAGTTTAACAACAAATATCAGAGCATCTATCAAGACATCAGTGAGGGAAACATTACTACTTTAAAGGCATTCCAAACCTGGAAAGCTGAAAGCAGACAGCCCCAGAATAAAGCCGGCAGAAGGCTTGAAAACGTTGTGGATTTTCCATCTTTGGCTACTCTTTTATCAGAATTTGACGAACTGGTTGGCTTAGCAGATTTGAAAAAGCTGGTAAAAGAACTCTATGCCTTTGTTCTGGTCAACAGCCATAGAAAAAAATATGATTTAAAATGTGAAGACATGGTTTTACATATGATTTTTAAAGGGAATCCGGGTACAGGAAAAACAACCGTTGCCAGAATTTTAGGCATAATATTAGCTAAACTAAAAATAATTAAACAGGGTCAGCTCATTGAGGTTGAACGGGCCGACCTGGTCGGCGAATACATTGGACATACTGCAAACAAAACCAGAGAGGTAATTAAAAAAGCTTTAGGCGGGGTTTTATTTATTGATGAGGCTTATTCCTTAGGCCGGGGCGGAGAAAAGGATTTTGGCAAGGAAGCAATCGACACTTTAGTCAAGGCCATGGAAGACTATAAAGACCAGTTTGTGGTCATCTTAGCCGGCTATCGGGCGGAGATGGAGTCCTTCCTGCGGCTAAACCCGGGGCTCAACTCTCGTTTTCCAATTAAGGTCGATTATCCGGACTATCAGGTTGATGAGTTAATTGAGATAGCCAAAATAATGTACGGATCAAGGGATTATGTGCTAAGCGACAGTGCCGAGTTATATTTAAAAAAGCTACTGGAGGCCAGAAAATTATTGCAACTGAAAAACTTTGGAAATGCACGCTTCGTCAGAAATATCGTAGAAAAATCAGTCCGCCGCCAGGCCCTGCGGCTGCTGGAAACAAGGGACTATCAAAAAAGAGCAATTATGCAGATAGAGCCCTGTGATCTACGCTAAAGGTGAAATCAATGATTAAATGCTTATTCACTGGTCAGGTTAACTCCGGTAAATCCTCTTTAATAATGTCTCTGGCTAAATACAACAGCAACCTGCAGATTCTAGTGTCTCAGGATAATTCTGAGGAATCGAGAGACACGGCCAGTTTGTATAAAAACAAGGTATCTTCAACTGCCTATCACACCCATGATTTAACCCATTACATTTTTTTAATCGGCAATAACGGACAATATTACAAGTACGATATGATAGATACCGTTGGGCTGATTGACGATGTCTACACTGAACCGGATCTCCGCAACTCAGTATGGAAACTGTTTTACAATTTATCGAAATGTGATGTACTAGTCCATGCTATCAATGCCTATCAAGTCAAACAGAGTAAAGGCCTGTCACTGCTTAATATTGAAAATGAAATTATTGGATATCAGCAATCTAAAAATAATAAAAGCATTATCTGTGCTACATTCTCGGATCTCAAAGATGCTAAAAAGGGTATTAAATGTATTAGAAAAGCCTACCCCCAAATACCAGTTATCCCGCTGTCCAATTCCACGGGTCGGGGCATTGGGAGGCTCAATCGCCTGTTGACATCTTATGCTGAAGAGATAGTGTGTAATAATGAAGCTTCCTAAAAACTAAAAGGCAAAACAGTTTTAGATTTTAGCAGTAAGTAATTCAGAATTTTAATCCGTTTCTTGACAGCAAACATGTGTTCGCTTATGATTGAAATAGCATTGATATGTGCTGATCAATTTATGGAGGGGAATAAAGTGAATACTCTGGAAAGAGCCTTGGATAAGGTTTTAGGTGCTACATATGAAGGATTGAGCCAAAGCAAGACCGAGTGGGTAATTATGGGTTCTATTGCAACCTACCTGCAAGGAATCGATGTAATCCCGAGAGACATCGATATACTGGTCAGAAGCCCGGAAGAGGTGTACTATTTCGCTGAGCTAATGTCTGAGTTTGCTGTAAAAGAGTGTGCAGCAAAGGCTAGTCATCAGCATGATGATTGGCAATCATCGGTAGATAGGCCGGTTGCAGCTGATGAACCCAATCCTGCTCAGGCAGTATGGTATTTTGGCAAATGGTATATCAACAATTTTAAAGTAGAGGTAGCTCATATCGTTCCTCCGGCAGACTATCTGAAGAATAAGAAACCAGAAGCCGGAATATGGGAAGGCGGGCCGGAAATATGGCCATATATCAGATATGTCAATTATCAGCAATACAGACTGCCGGTGGTACCGCTCGAGATCCAGCTCGAAACCAACCTGCGCCGAGATTTAAGTTCTCGGGTTAAAAAGATTATCACTTCATTTAAGACAGGCCATTATAATAAGAGCCTTTTAGTAAAAAGTTTATCACCTGAAAACCAACTGAGATTCAATGATTTAATAGGATAGTCTGTTCTTATGTTGAAATACTTATGAACTGTAACAAATTAACACAGAGTTCGTCAAAGTACGTTCTCTGTGTTTTTTCGCTGGGGATATCTGCCAGCCTTCCAGCTCTCTCAACCTTCGAATTAATTCCCTCTTTTAGTTTTCTATGATAAAATACAAAAAGCAAAAGGTGGAGGAAAAAGATGAGTTTTTTAGCATTACAGGATATCCTGAAGGTTGACAGCAGGCTTTTACAGGTAGCAGACGAAGCCCTGGAGGTCTGTCAGGACAGCTTCAACAGCATCCAAGACGTTGCCAGATATAACCAGGCCAGAGTATTAGAGTCCTTCAGGAAACACGGGGTTACTGAGGCTCATCTGCAGGGCAGTACTGGTTATGGTTACAGTGATATCGGTCGAGATACCTTAGACCAGATCTATGCCGATGTATTTTATGCTGAGGATGCCGTGGTCAGAGGACAATTTGTTTCGGGGACTCATGCTATTGCTGCGGTGTTGCAGGGGCTGCTGTTAACTGATGATGAGCTTATCTTTGCCGGTGGCTACCCCTATGATACATTACATAAAGTTGTGGGCTGGTCCGGTAACTCCCAGCACAGCCTGCTGGCTAAAGGGGTTAGAATAAAGGTTGCCAAGAGTAATAAAAATGGTGATTTAAGCCTGCCCGCTATTGTTGAACAGCTAACAGCCAAAACCAAAATGATTCATTTTCAGCGCTCCAGAGGCTATGCTGAGCGAAGAGCCTGGAGCTGTGCAGAGCTGAAAGATATTTTCGGAGCTATAAAAAAAATTAATCCTGAAATTATAATATTTGTGGACAACTGTTATGGTGAATTTGTGGAAAAAACGGAGCCAACAGCAGTTGGTGCTGATATAATGGCCGGTTCACTTATTAAGAATCCGGGTGGCGGCCTGGCTTTATGGGGGGGCTATATTGTCGGTACTGAGTGTTTAGTAAGCTCAGTCATGGATTATGCCTATGCCCCGGGCCTGGGTAAGGAGATGGGGGGAACCTGCAATATTTTAAGAGGTTTTTACCAGGGACTGTTTCTGGCACCACATGTAGTCGGACAAGCCTTAATGGGCTCAGTGTTTGCGGCCGCTATTTGCAAAAAAGTCGGGTTTAAGGTTAATCCCGATACCGATGAACCCAGGTTTGATATTATTCAGGCTATCTACATGAATTCTAAGCCACAGTTGCTGGCCTTCTGCGAGGGAATTCAGAAAGGTTCGCCAATCGACTCCATGGCAACTCCGGTTCCCGGCGTGTTACCGGGCTATCAGCATCAGGTGGTCATGGCGGCTGGAACTTTTATTCAGGGGGCTTCCATTGAATTTTCGGCTGACGCCCCGCTGGTTGAACCATATACCGCATTCCTGCAGGGAGGGCAAACTTTAGAGCACATCCAAATGGGTATAATAATAGCGCTCAATCATCTGATTGAACGCCAACTACTGTAGATGTAGATTTTATATCTCTCTGAACAGGCCAATTACTTTACCTAAAATAGCGACATCTTTGGCAATTATCGGGGGGTAGGATGGGTTTTCCGGCTGCAATCGAATATGGTCGCTTTCTTTATAGAATGTTTTAACAGTGGCTTCTTCGTCGAGCAGGGCAACGACAATATTGCCGTTTTCAGCAATACTCTGCTGACGGACAATTACATAATCTCCATCAGTAATACCACGTTCAATCATGCTTTCTCCTTTAACCTTAAGCATAAATACAGAATCACTTTTTACCATATGAGAGGGCAAAGGAAAATACTCTTCGATATTCTCATGGGCTAAAATGGGCATACCTGCTGTGACACGACCTAATACCGGAATTTTATGCACACCAGAATTTTGAAGCTGAATATTTTCATCCAATATTTCGATAGCACGTGGCTTGGCAGGATCTCGCCTTATGTATCCCTTTTCCTCTAATCGAACAAGGTGGTTATAAACTGTAGCGCTTGATTTTAAGCCTACTTTGGCACATATTTCTCTCACAGAAGGCGGATAACCGTTAACATGTGAGGACTGACATATGTAATTATAAATCTGTTCCTGTCGTTTGGTCAGTGATTTTTTCATCTCAATCCCTGCTTTGCTTTTTTTGTTATTATAACAGTGTTATTTACAACTTGTCAAAACAATTGTTTGCTAGGAGTGATTTTTATGTTCAATATCGTTTTGGTGGAGCCAGTAATACCACCTAATACCGGAAATATAGCCCGTACATGTGCGATAACTGGCTGCAAACTTCATTTGGTTGAGCCTTTGGGGTTTTCAATAGAAAGTAAGTATGTAAAACGTGCCGGGCTGGATTACTGGTCTGAGGTTGATCTAACTGTACACCGGTCTTTGGACGATTTTTTTAAGTTCTGTTCAGGCCACAGCTTTTATCTGGCCACCACCAAAAGCACCAACCTCTATACTAACTTTAACTATCGGCCCAATGACTTTATTTTATTTGGCTGCGAAACTAAAGGTCTGCCTGAAAGACTGCTCGCTCAGAATCCTGAAAGATGCATTACTCTGCCAATGAAATCCGGTCTGCGGTCATTAAACCTGTCCAATGCGGTGGCTGTTGTTGTTTACGAGGCCTGGCGGCAGAATAACTTTCAGATTAGTTAATGTCTATCGTAAGTAAGAAATGATAGTGAGGTAAGGAGTGACAATAATGGTCAACAGTAAGCATGGATTTACCATACTAAGAGTATTGAAGGAAAACTATCATCTGTTTGATGACCTGGTGTATTACAGAATGAACGGTAAGGAAAGGACAACTGCTGAAAAAGAGGTTTCCAAAGATGGTGATTACAGCATAGCTTACAGAGAATTAGATTATGAGAACTTCTATGTATATGCTGCCTGTCTTGATGATAAGTTTGTAGCCTGGATTTCTATAATCTATATCCCCAAAATAGGTAAAGGTATCGGAGGCATAATCTATGTAGATGAGCTCTATACCAGGCCTGATTACAGGAACAGAGGGATTGCTTATGAGTTATTGCAAAAGGTAAAAGAACACTACGAACAGAGAAAGGCCTATTTAATAAGATTATATGTAGGAGATGATAACAGGTCGGCTCAACATGTCTATCAGAAGATTGGATTAGAAGACAAAGGAGTCTGTCGATGTATGGAAAGTAGAATCCGCTAACACACAGGACACTGAGAGACTGCTGAAAAAGTCCGCTCTCTGCGTTATACGGCTCTTTGCGCACTCGGCATACTCCCTCGTATAGCCTCCTTTTGCGCAGAACCTAGCGCCTTGACAGCAAACATTTTCAAAAGCCTCTAAAATTAGTCATTTTAATTACTGAAGTTGCTATTTTATGATGTTCTTATTAGAGTTTTTACAGTTCAGTTCCATTGTTTGCGACATATTCGCGGTAGATTTGATTCAATTTATTAGTTACCGGGCCTGGAGTTCCATCACCGATTACTCTGCCATCGATTTTAACTACAGAGATCACTTCGGCACCGCTGCCTGTTAAGAAACATTCGTCAGCAACGAACAAATCGTAACGGGTAATCACTTCTTCTTTGACCTGATAGCCATGCTCTCGAGCCAAATCTATAATAGTTTGTCGGGTAATTCCGGCCAAAATACCTAAGTGTTTAGGGGGAGTTATAATAACATTATTTCTAAGGATAAATACGTTGTCAGCAGTAGCTTCAGTCACATATCCGACTGAGTTAAGCATGATGCCCTCGCCGGCACCTGCCAGGTTTGCTTCTATTTTACCCATAATATTATTTAAATAGTTAAGGCTTTTAACGCTGGCATTAAACATGTTAACCCCGTTTCTCTGGGTAGCCACGGTGATAACTTCTAAGCCTTTGGTATATTTCTCTGGCGGATAAAGCGCGATTTCATCGCAAATGACAATAATACTTGGTTTTTCACTCTTATTGGGGTCTATGCCTAAATTGCCGACACCACGAGTAATCAATGTGCGAATATACGCATTTTGGTATCCACTTTTACGAGCTGTGGCAATGTGAATATCGATCATCTCCGCTTTGCTGATACCAATATCTAATAAAATTGCTTTAGCTGAATCGTATAATCTGTCAATATGCTCCTCTAATTTAAAAATACGATTATTGTAAATCCTGATACCTTCAAAAATGCCGTCTCCGTACAACAATCCGTGATCGTATACAGAAATCTTTGCTTCATTTTTGTTATAAAATTGACCATCAATATAAATAACAGTTTGTGGCATAAATAAAACCTCCCATATTTATATATTTTACCGACAACTCAATTCTAACATAATATGTGAAAGAGCAAAAGATATTTACTATCAGAGAAAGCAACATTGCTTCTGATCTTAAAAAATGTTAATTTATTAAATAAGACTAGTAATTGAGGGCTTAATAAACTGATTAAACACATCTTTTACAGCTAGCAGTAAACACTAGTCCCAGGACTGGCAGTAACAAAATTAGGTAGCTAAAGAATGATGCTGGTAAAATGGCTAAAGATATGTTAAGAGTTTGTAAAGATCAGTGATACAGCATAAAGTTCATGTATAATTATGAGTAAGCCAATAGATAGGGAGGAACTGTACTATGAATAAGAAGATTTTAGTATGCGATGATGAGCCTTCAATCAGGCAGTTATTGCAATATAATTTGTTAAAAAACAATTATTCAGTAACAGTAGCCGAAAGTGCCGAGGAAGTATTAGAAATATTAGAGAATGAAACCTTTGATTTAATAATCTTGGATATCATGCTTCCTGGTATGGATGGATTAGAACTATGTAGAATTTTACAGAAGAAACTTGCATTACCTATTATATTCTTAAGTGCACGTGATTCAGAGATAGATAAAGTTGTTGGCTTAGAGATAGGGGCGGATGATTACCTTAGCAAACCATTTAGCATTAGGGAGCTATTGGCCAGAGTAAAAGCTGTGCTCCGAAGAATCGAAACTAAGTCAGATTTTGTGCAACAGAATTCTACGCGAATAGTAATTGGCGAAATAATAATTGATACAAAGGCCAGAAAAGTTTATAAGCAGAGTAAAGAGATTATCCTGACTTCACTCGAATTTGAACTGTTACTCTATTTTGCAAAAAACAAAGGGAGGGCCCTGCATCGTCATGAAATCATGGACAATGTCTGGGGAACCGACTTTGTAGGAGATACCAGAATTATTGATGTTCATGTCAGCCATTTGAGAGATAAATTGTCTCTGTCAAGAAATAGCAATGGGTATATTGAAACAGTAAGAAGCATTGGTTATCGATTAAGGTAGTTGAGGATGAACAAATTATCTTTACGAAAACAGGTTGTAGTGGTTACTTCTATTATAATTATTGCCTTGGTTTTTTTTAACACCACTATAACCAGCAACAATTTCAGAGATTATCATATTGAAAAATTAGAAAATGATATGAATACTCAAGCCAGGCTAATCAAAGAATTATTGCTCAGTAAAGATTATAAAAATCTGAATGAAACGGAACTTCAAGAGCAGATTGTCACCATGTCTGCCAGCATTAAAGCGCGTATTACGCTGGTTAATACCGATGGAGTGGTCATTGCTGACTCTGATGTCGAGGATCTTAGCTCTCTGGACAATCATATCAACCGCCAGGAAATTGGTCAGGCCATCAGAGAATATCACGGTGTAGCGCTGCGTTACAGTGACACTTTAAAAACTGAGATGTTGTATTACGCCCAAAGAATCGATGATTATTCGAATTCACCGTTGGGTATTATTAGAATTGCCATACCGTTGAGCGCTATTGACACATTGCTTAGAAACCAAATGATCAATATTATCGTGCTGACCTCTTTAGGGGTAGTAATCCTGATTGCCCTTAATTCTATTTTGATTAAGCGCCTGGTTAACCCGATAGAAACAGTGCATAATGCCTTTAATCTGCTGGCCAGCGGTAAATCAGGATTAGTACTAAATATTAAGCCTTCAAACATTGAAACGGAGGAGCTTATTAATTCATTTAACAACATGTCGCTGCAAATTAGTCAGAATATAGCTAGAATTGAAAACCGGGAAATGGAGTTAGCTACTCTGATCAAATCTATGGTCAATGGCCTACTGTTCATCGACGCCAAAGGCTATATCCGACTCATCAATCCAGCAGCCAGAAAGCTGTTGTTTTACACTGGAACCGACAATGCAGAATACGTAGCTGTAATCAGAAACTCCCAGATGATTGAAATTGTTGAACAGGCCTTTGCCAGCAGAAGCTACAGCCAATCCGAAATTAAACTCAGATCAAAGGCCGGGGAAAACATTATTCAGATTATCACCACTCCGCTCTATGCCGATGTCCATGATACGGTCTTCAGAGGAATCATGATTTTAATGCAAGACATTACAGCAATTCGGCATATTGAGCAGACCCGCCGGGATTTAATAGCCAATGTCTCTCATGAACTGAGAACCCCGATAACATCTATAGCTGGTTTCATTGAAACAATAATGAATATGGATGATGACGACGATCAGGTCGATGAATTCCTTAATATTATTTATAATGAAACTAACCGCTTAAAGAAACTGATCGATGACCTGTTAGAGTTAGCAAAAATCGAAGCTGGTCAGTTGACTTATGTTTTGAGCCAGGTGAATGTTGAAGAGCTGTTGACAGAACTGCTCAAACGCTTTAAGTCTGTCAGTGCCAAAAAGAGGATCACAATTGAAAATAAGGTTGACAACCCGGCTCCAATTTATGCTGATATGTTCCGGGTAGAGCAGATCCTGGACAACATCGTCAGTAATGCCATAAAATACACCCCTGCGGGGGGTAAGGTAACAATATCGACCCAAAGCAATGATGACTATTTAATAGTTAACATTACCGATACCGGGATAGGGATTGAGAGCTCTAAACTTCAGCGGTTAACCGAGCAATTTTATCGAGCCGACCATGGCCGAACGAGGAGCTCTGCAGGTGGCTATGGGCTGGGATTAGCTATTGTAAAAAACCTGATCGAGGCTCAGAATGGGGAATTAATCATCAACAGCAGGCTGGGTATTGGTACCGAAGTTTTGCTAAAATTCCCGCTCTTTAAAAAATACTAAAATTTTATAAATTTTAACTTAACATTGTCTTAACATTTAATTAACACTTTCAACATCAAAGTTGAAAGTGTTTTTGTTATCGTTAAGACGATCATTAAGTTTGAGGAGGAATTACCTTGCGTAAATTTCTAAATATTGCTTTAGTGCTGATATGTGTGCTGGTAGTCTTTGCTGGTTGTCAACAGGCAGTTGATACACCTCCAGTAAATAATCCTGATGGATCTGATGAGCTTACTGGCACTTTAAACATTGCCGGCTCTACATCTGTACAACCTTTTTCTGATATTCTTAAAGAAGCATTTGAAATGCATCATCCCAAAGTAACAGTTAATGTACAGGGTGGGGGGTCTACTGCCGGCGGTACAGCTGTTTTAAGTGGAGCTGCTCATATTGGAGCTTTGTCCAGAGAAATGAAAAGCGCTGAGCTTGACGAAGGTTTAAAGCCTGTTGTCATTGCCAAAGATGGAATTGCTGTTGTCGTACACAGTTCTAGTAATGTGGCTGAGTTATCTCTTGACGATATTGCTAAGATATTTACTGGTGAAATCAAGAACTGGAAAGATGTTGGCGGACCAGACAAGCCAATTAATGCTGTTAACCGTGAAGCCAGTTCCGGAACCAGAGGAGCTTTCAAGGATATCGTTTTAGGAAAAGAAAATGATTTCGATCCAACACTGGTTACTCAAGGTTCAACCGGAGCAGTGAAAGCTGCAGTTATATCCGATCCTAACGCTATAGGTTATATTTCTCTGGCCTCCTTAGATGATACAGTAAAGCCTTTAAAAGTTGACGGTGCAGAGGCAACTATTTCCAGTATTGTTAATGGCACATACCCGGTAGCTCGTCCTTTCAATTATGCTGTAAAAGGCGAAGCAGAAGGCTTAGCCAAAGAGTTTATCGACTTTGTATTGTCTCAAGAAGGGCAGTTTTTAGCTGAAACACTGGGTTTGATACCGGTAAACGAAGTAAAAGGATCTCTGACCATTGCCGGTTCTACATCTGTTCAACCATTATCTGATTTATTAAAAGAGAAATTTGAATCAATTCATCCCAATATCACTGTCAATGTTCAGGGCGGAGGATCCACCGCTGGTGGTACAGCTGCCTTAAGTGGAGCTGCTGATATTGGCGCCCTTTCTCGCGAATTAAAAAGCGCTGAGCTGGATAACGGCTTAATCCCAGTAGTTATCGCTAAAGACGGTATAGCAGTTGTCACCCACAGCTCAAATTCAGTTGATGAGTTGACCATAGAGCAGGTTGCCAAGATCTTTACCGGCGAAATCAAAAACTGGAGTGAAGTTGGCGGAAGCGACAAGCCAATCAACGCCATTAACCGTGAAGCCAGTTCCGGAACCAGAGGTGCTTTTAAAGATATCGTTTTAGGCAAGGAAAAAGAGTTTGATGAAACCCTGATAACTCAAGGATCAACCGGATCAGTTAAAACCGCTGTTCAAAGTGATCCAAATGCCATTGGCTACATTTCTCTGGGTTCTTTGGACCAAAACGTTAAGCCAGTAAAAGTTAATGGTGCAGAGCCGACTGTCAGCAATATTTTAAGCGGTTCTTACGCTGTAGCCCGACCTTTCAACTATGCCACTAAGGGTGAACCCTCAGGCTTGACCAAATGGTTTATCGACTTTGCTTTAAGCGAAAAAGGCCAAAAACTTTGCGAAGAAGCATCAGTTATTGCAGTTAAATAAAAAATAGTCCCACTTTTTAAGGGGAGAATCAAATGGACATAAAAGAGAGATATATCAGAGGCGTATTGCTAGTATGCGCCTCTCTATCGGTCATCGCTGTTGCGGCAATTACGTATACAATAATTGCCGCAGGATGGCCTGTTTTTACTGAATACGGTGTTTTTAGATTTTTATTTGGTGCCAAATGGCTACCAGATGCGGATAATATTCAATTAGGTATTCTAACCATGATTGCTGGAACAGGGGCTGTCACCGTCTGTGCCCTGGTAATCGGGGGGCCCATTGGAATCTTAAGTGCAGTTTACTTAGCTGAGCTGGCCTCTAAGAGAACATCCACCGTGATCCAGGCCTTCATCGATTTGCTTGCTGGAATACCTTCTGTAATATATGGCTTCTGGGGTTTAGTTGTTTTAGTACCGGCAATTAGAAACTACCTGGGGAGTACCAAGGGTTACAGTGTTTTAGCCGGCGGGGTAGTTCTGGCTATTATGATTTTACCGACAGTAGTCAGAATATCAGCAGATGCCTTGAGAGCAGTTCCTAAAGAATATCGAGATGGATCATATGCACTTGGAGCAGATCGTTGGTATACTATTTTTAAAGTTATTTTGCCAGCTGCCGCCCCAGGGATTATTACTGCTTTGATTTTAGGATTTGGTAGAGCAATTGGAGAAACAATGGCAGTCTTAATGGTTACTGGAAACGCTAAACAATTTCCGACATCACTGCTGGAACCAATAACTACTATTACTGGGAATATAGCTTTGGAAATAGGCTACTCTTGGGGATTACATCGACAGGCGCTGTTCGCCTGTGGGGCAGTCCTCATGATAATTATCCTGTTAGTTAACTTTTTAATCAATAGAATTATACGCAGAGCTGCAGGTGGAATATATGAATAAATTAAAGATTTGGGATTTTATAACCTGGGTTTGTATTGGTTTGGTTCTTGCTGTTTTGCTACTGGTTATCGGCCATGTAGTCGTTAGTGGTATCAGGTTTATCAACCTCAAATTTATTGTTGAAACAACCAGTAATGCCGGTAGAAGTGGGGGAATCCGTAATGTAATTTCTGCTACGATCTACCTTACCCTGTCAGCTTTGCTGCTGGCTGTTCCGGTGAGTATTGCTGCCGCCATATATCTGCAGGAATACGCCCGTAAAGGCCGGTTGCTGAATATACTGGTTTCTGGTATCGAGACTCTGGCCGGGGTTCCTTCAATTGTTTTTGGATTATTTGGGTTTAACATTTTTGTAACCCTGCTGGGCTGGTCCTGGAGTCTGGTCTCAGGGGCGATCACCCTGGCATTAATGGGCCTGCCAATCCTCACTCGAACAATAATGGAAGCGATCAGAGCTGTACCTCGTTCTTATCGAGATGCAAGCCTGGCCCTGGGGGCAGGTCAATGGACAACAATAGTGCGGGTTGTGCTGCCGGCAGCCTTTTCAGGCATAATAACTGGTATAATACTGTCAATGGGTAGAATAATTGGGGAAACTGCAGCCGTATTTTTGACCTTTGGTTCAACGCTTAACAGCATTTCCTCGATCTTTGATTCAGGCAGAACAATGCCCGTACACGTGTATATCCTGTCATCGGAGAGCGTGTCGATTGACAATGCCTATGCCACAGCGACAATCCTGCTGGTAGTTATTATAGCTTTGAATGGCTTAGCGTATTTATACCAGGGTATAACTAAAAAAAGAGGTTAATTATGAACGATATACAAATTAGAATCAGGGATTTAAATTTTTATTATGGAGAATTTCAGGCTTTATACGGTATCAATGCCGATATAGAAAGAAAAGCCGTAACAGCTTTGATCGGTCCTTCCGGCTGTGGAAAATCGACCTTTCTACGTTGCATTAATCGTATGAACGATACCATTGATAACACCCTTGTCGAGGGGTTGCTGGAAGTAAATGACGAGAATATTTATAGCGCTGGTCTCGATGTTACTGAACTCAGAAAGAAAATCGGTATGGTCTTTCAAAGACCTAACCCCTTTCCGATGAGTATTTATGATAACGTTGCTTATGGCCCACGAGTACATGGTATAAAGAATAAAGCCAAGCTCGATGAATTAGTTCAAAAAAGCCTGGAGCAGGCCCATTTATGGGTGGAGGTCAAGGACCGGCTTTACAAGAACGCGCTGGGGCTTTCCGGCGGTCAGCAGCAGCGACTGGTTATAGCCAGAAGTTTGGCAGTTGAACCCGAAATACTGTTAATGGATGAGCCGACTTCTGCCCTTGATCCAATAGCTACAGCGAAATTAGAGGATTTGGTACAGAAGCTGGCGAAAGAATATACCGTAATTATTGTTACGCATAATATGCAGCAGGCCGCCCGGGTTTCAACTAAAACAGCATTTTTCTTAAATGGTTATTTAATCGAAATGGATGAGACCAGTAAAATCTTTACTGCACCTAAAGATCAGCGGACTGAGGACTATATTACAGGTAGATTCGGATAATAGGGGTGAATACTATGACCAGAGATGCTTTTCATGACCGTTTGAATAATTTGTTTAAAAAGTTATTAAAAATGGGAGCTTTAGTAGAAGAAACAATTCAGCAATCAGTTGATGCATTGGCAGCGCTGGATGATAAACTGGCTAAACAGATAATTGACGGAGACGATCAAATTGATATTATGGAGGTTGAACTGGAGCAGGAGTGCTTAACTCTGCTGGCAACTCAACAGCCGCTGGCCAAAGACCTGAGAATGATTGGAGCAACCCTTAAAGTTATCACTGACTTGGAGAGAATTGCTGACCATGCTGTTGATATCAGCGAAGTTACGCTGGCCTTACGGGGGCAAAAGCTGATTAAACCTTTGATCGATATACCCAGGATGGCCACTATGTCAATAGAAATGCTGCATGACTCCTTAACAGCCTTGATTGAACAGGATGTTGAGCTGGCTAAACAGGTTGGCAAAAAAGATGACTTAATTGACGATTTAAATACTCAAATCTTTCATGAGTTGTTAATCTTAATGATGAGCAACCCTAAAATCATTGGCCAGGCTACTCAATTGCAATTGGTTTCTCTCTATCTGGAGCGAATAGGGGACCATGCTGTGAATATTGCTGAATGGGTTTACTACATCAAGACCGGACAGAAGCCTCCGCGAAAATGGTAAGACAGCAATTAATGTGAGGTAAATAGCGATAGGCTGAGCAAATCAAAGTTGTTTTTTTTCTAAAAAGCAACTTTTTTTGTTTAACCAGCAAATTTTGCGGGTATATAATCTTCGTATTGTAAAAAATATATTTAGAATGAATATTTTTTAAAGGGGGAAAGTAAGAATTAGCTAGTTATATTATTTAATTAAGGGGGGAAGATAGTATGCCTATAGAGCCATGGCTTTTTTGGTTAGTATTAGCTATTGTAATGCTGGTTGGTGAATTTATAACTGTCGGGTTTTTCTTAATAACTATAGCAGCAGGCGCTATCTTAGCCATGCTGGTTTCTCTGCTGGTGCCAGTGATCTGGATTCAAGTCGCAGTATTCTTATTGTCGTCTGTCTTGTTTTTCTTTACCTTAAAGCCTTTTATGCAAAAACTTTTTCCTGTGCAGAATGAAACCAGGACAGCTGTTAATAGAGTTGTAGGAAAAAATGCCGTTGTTTTGATCGAAATTAATAATACTAACGGAACCGGCCAAGTAAAAGTTGATGGAGACATCTGGAGTGCTAAAAGCATAACTGGAGCAATAATCCCTATAGATGCCGCTGTTATTGTCAGAAAAGTTGAGGGTGTAAAAGTGATAGTAGAGCCTCATACCATTTGATTTTATTTATTATAAAAGGAGAGTTGTAATGTTTGAAAACATTGTCGGTTCAATTGTAGGAGTTGTCTTTATATTTGTTGTCCTAACAATTCTGGGCGGCAGTATAAAAATTATTCGTCAATCAGAAGAGGGTATTGTTGAACGTTTAGGTAAATTTAATAAGAGAATGAGCAGTGGGCTCAATCTTTTAGTACCGTTCATTGACCGCATGAGAGCCAGGCTGGATATGCGTGAAAAAGTTATTGATTTTCCACCCCAGCCGGTTATCACCAAGGATAATGTTACCATGCAGATAGATACGGTAGTGTATTTTCAGATCACCGATTCTGTCAAATACATCTACGAGATCTCAAACCCGGTATCTGCTATCGAGAATTTGACGGCAACAACGTTGCGTAATATCATTGGTGAACTGGATTTAGATGAAACCCTGACTTCTCGTGACATAGTTAATACAAAATTACGGGCTATTTTAGACGAAGCCACAGACAAGTGGGGAATTAAAGTAAACAGAGTTGAGCTGAAAAACATTATGCCTCCACGCGATATTCAAGAGGCTATGGAAAAGCAGATGCGTGCAGAGCGAGAGCGTCGAGAAATGATTTTGCGTGCTGACGGAGACCGTGAATCTGCCATCAGAATAGCTGAAGGTAGAAAGCGTGCTGCCATACTTAATGCTGAAGCTGTCAGAGAGCAGAACATCCTGCATGCCCAGGCTGAAAAAGAAAAGAGAATTTTAGAAGCTACCGGTCAGGCTGAGGCTATCTTAAGGGTGAAAGAGGCTACTGCTAAAGGTATCGAGCTGATCAACAAAGCTAATCCCAATAAGGAATACCTGGCCCTTGAAGCTATGAAATCAATGATAGAGCTAGGCCACGGTCAGGCAACCAAGATTATTCTGCCCAGTGAGATAGCAAGTGTTTATGGCTATGTGGCCGGTATCAGTGAAGCCTTTAAAAAGGACCCGGCACCAGGTGAAGCGCCTAAGGTGATTAAAGATATCAAGGCCAAGCTGGGTGTAGACACAACAAAAGATCCCGAAACCCATTCATAAACCCGTTTAATATAAAAAGCAACTGGCTTACGCTTGAATTGGCAGGCGTGGGGTAGTTGCTTTTTTGCAATAGCTGGAGTGGGTTTGCTTCGTAAACGGGGTGGAATTGCTACGCAATTGGTTTGAGCTTGCCTTCGTCAAGCGGGGTGCAGTTGGTTTAGCAATTGTGGGGCGATAGTTTGGCAGTGGTAGGGCGATTGTTGGGCCGTTGGATAGGCATGCTACTTTTGCTGCTAGCGCCTGTCGCTTTTCCATATATTTACGTTTAGTCTGGATTTCTTATTTTAACCAGCCAGCAGAACCATCCCTATGGCTATTCTGAATTATTAAATACAACTGCCAAACAACTGCCTGACGATTGCTGGAACGATTGTTTTTTACGTTGTTGGCTGTCTAGCTATAGTGTGGGTATATGGAGGATATTTTGCTTATTTGCTTCTGGAAAAACGTTGTAAATGCAACAAAAAGAACCGTCCCCAATGTTTCATAATGTCAAGATCTGTCCCCTCCTGAGAGGCTTAACCATGCTTTTTTACTCTGTGGTTTTAAGGGTAAGTTGTGGGCCACATGGGGAACTTGTTTAAGGAGGGACGTTACCTTTAGAGTTTGCTTTTATAAAACGTCCTCGTAGAAATTTTGCCCTTCTAAAGAAAACAATTGCCAGACTATCGCCAACCTATTGCCAACCAACTGCCCACCAATTGTAAGTAAATGACGAAACCTAAGGCAATACCTAGGCTCACAGAATTGAGGCTATCTGATCAAGGAATAGAAAAAATCTGCAACAAAGATAATACAGTAGTACATAGTTGGGCGATTGTAGGGCAATAGTCTGGCAGTTGTTGTGCTGTTGTTTTTGGAAATGGCAATGTATAAGTAAGATTGGATTAAAGAGCATTGTAAATCAGTATAAATACAGCGTAAAAAGAGTAAATAAATGATGAAAAGCAAGTCATAACGTGGCTCACGGAATTGAAGCTAGATCAAGGATAATACCAGGCAATGTTCTTACAGTTGTAGGGCATTGTTTTGCATTTTATAAATAAAATGTTTAAATGGAATCCTTCGTAAAGAAATGTGACTAAACGACGAAACCTAAGGCAATACCTAGGCTCACAGAATTGAGGCTAGATCAAGGAATAGAAAAAATCTGCAACAAAGATAATACAGGGCAGTATATCTTTGGGCAGATTTTTACGTGTGACGCCGATATAGCTTCAATTATGGGAGCCTCCGCGGAAAGAACCACTAAACCAACCTGCGGCCGTTAGAGTAAATGCAATCCCTACCCGCTGATTTGCCCCTGTAAAGCTCGATATCTGCTTCGTCAATATAAGAAGTTATGTCTTCGTACTTGGCATAGGGATAGCTTTTTATGCCCATGGTGACCGTCAGTATTTTGGCAACGCTGGAGTAGGAGTGGGGGATATTGGCTGCCTTGACTGACTCTTGGATTTTACGTCCTTCGAGCTCGGCCATTTCCTGAGTATAATCTAACAGAATTATAATAAATTCATCGCCGCCGTACCGAATAAAATAGCTCGAATCTTCATTGAGTATTTCGTGAGTGATACCGGCGATCTGCCTTAGGATTTTATCGCCCTGCGAATGTCCATAATTATCATTGAACTGTTTAAAACAATCGATATCCATCATAATTAAAGAGATGCTGCGATGGGCCTTTTTGTATTCCTTTAATTCACTGTTTATTTTCTCAAAAATATCCCGGCTGTAACATCTGGTCAGGGTATCTTTATTAAATTTATTACTCAGTTCCAAATATTCGGCCTGCATATTGGTAACATGAACCAGCCCATTAGCCACCAGCTGCTGGTTTTTGATATAGTACTCATCTTTTAATATATTTGCCTTCTCTAAAAACTCCAGAGCTTCATTTATTTTTCCTTTGCTTTTGGATATGATATAGCGATAAAGCAGTACATCTATTTCCTTAGAGGTATCGATGTTCTCCATGGCAGCTTCAATTCTCACTAATAATGATTCCAGCTCAGTAAACCGGCCTTTGTCGCTGAGCAGCGCGCACCAGTCAAAAACAAATTCAATATCATCTAAAGCACTGAGATTCTGCTGGCAATAGTTAAAGGCCCTGTTAAAATAGTTGTTGGCAGCTTCAAAATTGTCAATGTAGTAATTGTAATGGGCTTTAGAAGTCAGTAATACGTAATTAATATAAGGCTTCTCGTGCCCCTCAATAGCTTTTTCCATTTTATCCAGCAGCTTTTTGGAGTCAGCCAAGCGTCCTATCCGATTGAAAAGAATCACGACATTGCTGTGGGTTTTAAGATAGATCACCCGGTCATGATCAGAGTTCACTGTAATATTCAGGGCTGCATAAAGGTATTTTTCAGCATCCTCATATAGTTTCAGTCTCATCAGGGTTGTGCCGATATTACTGTACAGCATATTTAAAAGATTATTATTTTTAGCGGTATTAACGAGGTATTTTTCAAACAATCTGCTGGCACCTAAATGATAGAACAGGGAATTGGAGAATAAGCCCTGTTTCAGAAAAATAATACCGATATTACTCAAAGACCTGAACTGCAGTCTGACATTTTCGGTAGTTTGTGAGATGGAAAGTGCTTTTTGATATTGGTTCAATGCTAATTGATATTCGCCCTTGCTAAAATAGTTGTTTCCGATAAGATGAGACGCTTCAGCCATACCGTCAAAGTAGTTCAGGGTCTTTGATTCCTGATATATTGCCAGGGCCTTTTCATATGTTTCTGACAGATGATAAGCCTCATAATTATTGAGCTTGGCTAACTCTTTATTAATTTTTTTAATCTGATCCTTGTATTTTAAACTCATTAACATCGCTCCAATGATCCAAAATGTAACTCAATAATAACAATATGGCTGTACTAATTAATATTGCTGGATAAAATATTTTATATTATTTATTAAATTATATCTACCATTTAATGCTCGGTCAAGATTAACTATTTTGCTTCATTATGTATCATTATTTTTACGTAAAACCTGCGCCTTGATATTAGAACAGGATGGACGAGATGGCCAACAGTTATTGAAGACGGCAGCAGCAGCAGAAGCACAGGTGTGTTGAATGTGGGTTTGGGCTTTATTAATAACCAAACTTTAATTGATTGGCCAGTATCAATCTGAAATTTCAGGGTAAATTAAGCAAAATATTGATAAAAACCTTGCCAAAATGATCTTTTCGAGATATAATTTACTTCGTAAAATGCTTATTTTACGAACTAAAGAGGTGTTTTTATGAAATTAAGCAAACTAATTGAAGAATTTATTGTTTATTTAGAGTCTGTGCTCAATTATTCACCCCAAACTATTAAAAACTATCGCTCAGACCTTAAAATCTTTGCCAACTACTGCACCGCCCAGTTTAAAATTAACCACATCAACCAGATTACGGACTTACATATCATTAAGTTTATCGGATTTACCAAAAACACGCTAAATAACTCGGCCTATGCTTCAGCCCGTAAACTGCGCTGTCTAAGGTCTTTATTCAGATATGCTGTTGAACGGCACTATCTGGAGAGTTCGCCAACCGAGTCAATCCGAGAACCTAAAATTGAAAAACGGCTGCCAATCTATTTAACACTCGACGAAGCACAGCGCCTGTTGGCCAGCGTCAGTGGCAAATATCAGGAGCGCGATTATGCCATGGTGATGATCTTTCTGTTCTGCGGCTTGCGAGTCAGCGAACTAGCTGGTATTAATTTACATAATATTGATTTAAATGCCGGTGAACTGCGGGTAATCGGCAAAGGTAATAAAGAGCGCTTAATACCGATGAATCCGCTGGTAGTAGCTGCAATACAGGCTTATCTGACAGTCCGCCCCCCTACCACTTCTTCCGGCCTGTTTCTGTCAGTCAGAAAAAAAAGAATCAGCGTTCGCGGTATTCAGTTGATTATCAAAAAATACGTTGAGTTAAGCGGTATAAACAAAAAAATATCGCCCCATAAGCTGCGCCATACTTGTGCGACCCTGTTGTATAATGAGGGGTCTTTGCTGGAACTGAAAGAACTGCTCGGTCACAAGTCAGTTGTAACAACTCAGGTTTACGCCCATACCAATGCCGATCAGATCAAAAAGCTGGCTGCTAGCAATCCGCTGATTGATAAGTTAGCTAAAAAATAGGGGCTTACCGTAGCAGCCCCTTTTTGCTATTTAATTAACAGTTCCCTGGTATACCGTTTAAGGTATAAACCTGGGTTTGTAGCAGTATAGATATGTACATCTCGCGTCACAATCAGTATGCCTGCTGGTATTAAACAGAAAGCCGGTCATTGGCTCCACCAAAAACCTCATCAGTTTCAACTCCTCTCACTGTTATTAGAAGTAAAGCGATCACTGCAGAACCGCTTTATTCTTATCATTGAAGATTAATTACCGCTGTGACTACTTAAAGCCTTGGCGTAATCTCTTATATAACTTTCTAAATTATATTTATATTCAGAGCATTGATCCTGACGATCGTTAACCCTCAGATGAGGGCAGCCTCCCATACAGATCGGCAGCAGCTTGCACTTTTTACACAGAGGGTCGTCGGTAGGCATGTACAGCATATAATTGCTGAACAGTTGATTATTATATCGATTTGTCAGATCCAGCACATTACCAATTGCACACTCTGGCAGCCCAATATCATTCCAGCACTTATATAAAAATCCGTCAGGATCAACTACATAAGAACTGCTGTTGTCAGCACCGCAGAAGTTGCCATATAATTTAGGGTACTTGGCGCTTGTGCAGATAAAGCACCTTTCGGACAGCTTTTTTTCTTCCAGATAATTGAGATGAGACGACTGCTTCCTCGATAAACACTTATCATCCAGATAGCAATCATTGATAGTATCGACAAAGCCCAGATAGACATTAACCTTATCTTTCAGGTTACTGCTTTCTAGAATATCAAGCAGGCTGTCAATCTTACCTGCGTTTTCCTGATCGGTATTTATCCTGATTGTAATATCAATAAACTCTGCACAGGCTTGGATATTATTGAGAATGGTCGCAAAGCTCCCCTGGCCACTGGCCAACGGCCTTCTCTGGTCGTGAATCTCGGGGGATCCATCCAGGGTTATTTGAGCCATTGACACCTTAGCACTCTGTAACCTTTTGGCTGTCTCTGTAGTCAACTGATAACCGTTGGTCACAATGCCGGCGGAATAGCTGACTTGTTGTTCAGCACACAGCCTGATGAACTGCCTGCTCAGCTCTTCAATTGTATCTAAAGCCAGTAACGGCTCTCCTCCGTACCAGGTAATGGAAAAATGTTTGGCCTTATCAATCCGGTCTTCAGTAAAATTGTAAAGCGCCTGCTGCACCTGCGCTGACATATAAGAATCCTGTCGGCCTTTTTCATAGCAGTAAATGCAGTTAAAATTGCAATCCATAGTTGGGGCAATGGTTAAGCCCAAAAACTGGTCACTAAAACGCGACTTTAACAGACTAAGCCGGATTAAATCCAGCTCGTTAAGGTCATCAGCAACAATAAAGCCTCCTCTTAACAGATTACTTTGCAATTCACTGTCTTCGATCTGCACCTGGCCTTGACCCTGTCGCTTAAGCAGGTTTAAATTATCATTTTCAATCAAGGCCAAGGCATTGGTCCGTGAGTTATAAATTAATGTTTCCTGGTTATTACTTTCCAGTGGATAGTAAAAGTTATAATTTGATATTTTCATCATTATCTCCTTAGAATATATTACATATATACTCTAAATATAGCACTATTGCCTGGCATAAAATGTCGAATTAGGGCATATATTATCATTATATGATTTAAAGATCATATATTACCATTTTAAGCTTGATTAATCTACGATAGTTAAACTGCCGAACTATTCTTAAAAAATGCTGTCATGACCTGCATCCAGACTGTTCTGGAAGCAGTATAAAGGTTATAATGAAGTATAAAATCAGGAGTGTAAGAGGTTTATGAGTAAACTTATCAATAAAGAGCTGCTAATCCCTGTTAAACGGGCTATTGGTGATTTTCAGATGATCCAGGACGGCGATCGGATTGCAGTGGGGGTTTCAGGTGGCAAGGACAGTTTAACCTGTCTGTATGCTTTAAAACAATTACAGGCCATTTTGCCGATTAAATACGATCTAGTGGCCATTGTAGTTGATTTAGGCTGGTCGCAGCACCAGGCTGACTGGACCCAGATTAGCAGCTTCTGTCAACAGCTCAATATACCATTGCATATTGAGAAAACCGATATTGCCAAAATAGTTTTTGACCATCGCCAGGAAAGCAACCCCTGCTCTCTTTGTTCAAGGATGCGCAACGGGGCGCTGATGAACCGAGCTCTAAAAGAAAAATGCCATACTGTAGCCCTTGGGCACCATTTAGATGATGCCATTGAAACCGTATTGATGAACATGTTTTTTGCGGGCAAGGTATCCTGTTTTCACCCTGCTGTTTACTTAGACCGTAAAGACGTAACCATGATCAGGCCACTGGTCTATATTAGAGAAAAACTGACCATCAGAGTCGCCAAAAGCTGTAACCTGCCCGTATCCAGCCAGAAATTCTGCCCGGCGGATGGGCACACTAAACGAGAATATATAAAAAACCTGCTCAAAGAACAGGCAGCATATGATCCTCATATTCCTTTGAGGGTTTTTGCGGCGGTGAAAGAATTTTGGAGCTCTTAAGTTATTGCTTCTTTCGACTGAGGCTCCCATAATTAAGCCTACCTCGGCGTCACACGAGAAAATCTGCTAAAAGATATACTAATTGTATTATCTTTGTAGCAGA
>JANQLZ010000075.1 GCA_028280325.1 Bacillota bacterium | reverse complement strand
ATGTTTTAAGTACGAACTTCCCTGTTCATACTGTCGATTTAGGTCAATAAACCTATCAATTTATATATCGGCTTTAAACCCGGTTACTTGAGGGGGTTTACTTTGTTTTACAATAGATTTACTATAGCTGTAACGATTGCTGTAACAATGGCTGAACAATTGCATGAACGATAGCTTGAACAATTGTTTGGCGATTGTAGGGTAATAGTTTGCGTGTTGTTGGGCTATTGTTTTTTATTGCTATCTTGCCCTACTAAAATAGGCGAACACGAGGTTCGCCCCTACAAAATCAGTATTATTTTTTGATATCCAGGCAAGGTCTGTCCCATCCTGGGAGGTTTAATGATACTCTTTTACTTGGTGGTTTTTAAGACAGGTTACTGATTGCATGAAACATTGTTAAGGAGTTACGTTTGCGTTATGTTATCTTCCGAGCCTGAATAGCTATTTTGCCCCGCCAAAAAAAATTACAATTGGCCAACCAACCGCCACCCCTTGTAAATAAATGACGTAACGTAGTGCAAAACGTGGCTCACAGAATTGAGGCTAGATCAAGGAAAAGTGAAAATCTGTGATAAAGATAATACGAGTAGTATATCTTTGAGCAGATTTTTGCTTTAACGCCGAGCTAGCTCAATTATGGGAGCGTCCTCCCGAAAGAACCTGACCACCAGCAAGCTCAGATAGGCCACCGTACTAACCAACACAATGCAAACCCCAGAGGGGATATTGATATTATAGGATAGGGCTAAACCGGCGATACAAAACAGCATGCTGACTGCTGTTGAGAGCAGAACTACCCGGGCCAGGGATTTACAGTACAGCTTGGCAATGGAGGTCGGAATAGTCATTAAGGCAATGGTTAGAATTATGCCGACGACCCTGATCAGCACGATTATACCGATCGGAATAATCAGGTAGACCAGCCTCCGCAGCAGCTTGACATTCATTTTTCTGGCCTGGGCATATTCCTCGTCGAACAGGTAAACCATTAAATAGTTGTACAGCATAAAAAATAAAATAAAGATTATTACGGTAAATCCCAGCATGTACAGTATTTCACTGGTAGCTACAGAAAGGATGTCGCCAAACAGATAGCTGGTCATATCCGGCATATACCCGGGTGCCAGCGAAATGAACAGGATACCCAGCGCCATGCCAAACGACCACAGAATGCCGGTTAGTGTGTCGGCCTTTATTTTTTTGTGCTGCGACAACCTGCTGATCAGCCCCGACGAAGCGATTGCAAAAACCAGCCCTCCCCAAATCGGTTCAAAGCCAAGCAGGTAGCCCAACCCAATTCCACCAAAGGAGGCATGCGCCAGCCCACCGGACATACTGATTAGTTTTTTTTCAATGGCAATAGTGCCGATAATACCGGTAACTACACTGGCCAGTAAGGCAGCCAGCAGTGCATTCTGCATAAAGGTATAGTTAAGTATTGCTTCTATCATAGTACAATTCCATTTCTCAGCTTTTCTTTAAGATGATTAGGCGAAGTATAGGGCTGCGCTGTTTTATTGACGTAAACGGCAGCATCAGCCAAATCTAAAATCTGGTCAATACGATGGCTGGCTACAAGGATTGTCTTATCAGTCTTGAGCTTGTTCAGCATAGCGTACAGTTCGACAGCAGCATCGACATCGAGGCTGCTGTCGGGTTCGTCCAATACGATAATACCGGCATCTGAAGCCAAGGCCCGGGCAATTATTGTCCGTTTTAGCTGCCCGCCGGAGAGTTGATTTACGCCGCGGTGCTCATAGCCCTGTAAACCAACCCGGCTAATGGCAACCGCAGCTTTTTCCTGTTGTTGCCGGTTGTAGCGGGCAAATAACTTAATTTTCTGGCTCAACGTGCCGGACAAAACGATCTCCCGGACCGTGATCGGAAAGGAATCATCAAAACTGAATCGTTGTGGTACGTAGCCGACAGCGGCATTGTTTTTAACTAGAACACTGCCTCTGGCCGGCTTGATCAGTCCGGCCAACAGCTTGATAATTGTACTCTTACCCCCACCGTTGGGGCCAACCAGTGCAGTAATCTTTTGCTCACCGGCCGAAAAAGAGATGCGGTCGACTGCACAGACTTCGTCATAGCAAAACCGAACATCGTTAAATACAATCATAGCATTTTTTGGCACCACTATTCCCCCTGCTCGACAAGCGCTGCAGTAAAGTCAGTTAAACCCTGAAGGTAGTTGGGAGACAGCGGCTCCGACCGCAATACTTCACCGTTAATCTCGGCAGCAACCGTTTGAGCTTGATTATCATCGAACTCTATCTGATAAAAAATGGTTTTGATACCTTCTGCTTTAGCTCTCTCGATAACCTGCTGCATATGTACTGCAGTTGCCGGTTTGCCGGCTTGTTCTAAAGAAATCATTTCCAGGCCATAGTCATCAGCAAAATAACCATAGGCGCCGTGGTAAATCATAAACGCTTTAACATTAGTAGCTGATAATTGGGCCTCAATGTCCCGATCGAGTGCTTCAATTTCGGCAATATAGTTCTGGGCATTTTCCTGGTATATTTGCTTATTTGCTTCGTCAATGAGGGATAGTTCATCGGCTATCTTTTGCACCATAACTGCAGCCCTTTTAGGTGACAGCCACAAATGGGGGTCAATGACCTCGTCATGGTCATCGCCTTCATGCTCGTCATCACCATGGTCATGGTGTTCATGCCCCTCATCACATTCGCTATCATCTTTATGCTCATCGCAATGGCTGTGTTCTCCCATCATGCGCAGCGGATAAATCTCACTCACCGCTTCGCGCAGATTAATAATTTGCAACTCCTGATTAAAATCACTTACTTTGGGGAGAATATTGGCCTCTTCGGTAGGGGTCTGCATTGTGAAATATAGGCTGGCTTCAGACAAAGCCTGCATCTGATTGGCAGTGGGCTGATAATTAGCGGGGCTGTTTCCGGGAGGAATTAAGGTGACCACTTCAACCAGATCACCGGCTACTTTTTCGACGAAGGTGGCCTGGGGGACAATGCCGACAGCCACAGTTATTTTATCTGGTGATTGATTTACTGCCGTACTGCACCCACCTAATATTAGGGTGGCCAGCAACAGTAATAGTATTGTTCTCTTCATTAAAACATCTCCTTATTGCAACTTTATTGCAATAAGATGCTAGCATATTTAAACAGCAAAGTCAAATCAGCTATTGCTTTGACAGCGGCCACACTTTCCGTACACCTCTAATTTATGGTACAGCTCCTGAAAACCATTCTCTCTGGCATAGGATATCCAATAGTGATTATGGCACGGGAAGTTAGTTATTCTGCCACAGACTATACAGACCAAATAATGATGATGCTGATGCTCATTATCCAGAACATAGCGCGTCACACCCCGGTCATCGATCATTGAGTCTAAAATACCTAAGCCGGTAAAACTCTGAACATTACGATAAATAGTGACGATGTCCATATGCTGATCCTGAGGTATATGCTCTTTAATGTCATGCACCGACAGCATTCTATCCATATTGTTTGACAACACCGTCAGTATTGTCTGCTTCTGCCTGGTGACCCGCTGGCCTTTTTCCTTTATTAAACTGTAAATTTTTTTCACATTCATGGCTTTTCCTCTAGTTTTAATACCTAAATACTAGCATAGAAGACAGTAGTAAAACAAGATTGGGGTGGGTTTACTTCGTAAACGGGGTGGAATTGCTACGCAATTGATTGGGCTTGCCTTTGGCAAGCGGGTGCTTTGGGAAAGGTGTCCCATCCTGGGTGGGTGGAGTGCTTGTTAAGGAGTTATGTCTGCTTCATGCTATATTCTGCTTCAATATTGCTGTTTTGCCCCGATAAATAACAATTGCCAACCTATCGCGCAACAATTCAATTGGTTTACAAGTTTAAGGCCTGACCCCAAACTTGTAAACCTTTAAAAAAATAGCTGGGTAAAAGTTGTGAGGCTAAGGTTTTAATAGAAAAATAAGTAAATGGCGCCAGCAGAAAAGAGTATCATGCTACCCAACTGCCAGCCCATCGCCGACCTATTGCCAACCCACTGCCAATGTGTTTTGTTACAAAAGCACTTACCTCAAAAGAGCAAAATAAAATCACAGATATAGCATTAATTATGGGAACATCCACGGAACGATGGAAACTATCTGACCATCCACACCACCAAAAACACCACTGATGCCACGAAAACAATTATATTGACCAGGCTGACGGTGATGTATTTGTCTTTTTCTTCGTAGATTATCTGGCTGGCATAGAGGTCTTTTTTTTCTTCTTCTATATTCTGAAGCAGGGCAGCGGCGTATTCGTTGATTACTTTATTGGTCGGAACATGGGTCTGGTTGACCACACCCTTAGCGCTGTCAGGGGTATTGCGCAAAACAAACATGGCCTGCTCTCCTCTATCTTCAGCAGTTCGCGGAGCGAGGTTTTTGAGATTGCGATTAACCGTCTGCTGCGCCGGACGGTTATTGTATTTGGTGGTTTGACTGACCTGCTTGACATACCTGTGCAGTTCCTGATTGGCCTCCGATACTTTTGGATCATCTGTAACAAAGGTGTGCTGAGGGATATGCCTCATTTTTTGCCCGGCCAGGTACTCCCGAACAATGGGATTGTTTAAATAATACTTTAACTGTTCGCTGCCATTAACCTGAAGGTCCTCAATCATGGTAATCAGCTCGTAGTTCAATGAGGTGTTCAGTCTGGCATTTGTTTTTAGTGAATTAAATAGTTTTATTTCAGCGGCTTTGTTCATTGATATAAATTTACTGTCATTAAAATTATAAAAATCAGAACTAATACGCATACTTAGCACCTCCTTAATACTTTTATCGGTATATTTACCTTTTTCTTTATTTTATGTACTAACAAGAGGCTGACTGCTGCTTACAGTCAACCTGCCAATCTCACATAATCATTAAAATATATTAATCTCTAACGGAAACAAGAACATCAATAATAAAACTTAACAAATCCTTAATGTACAGCTAATAACGATTGCTAGAACAATAGTTTGAACGATAGCTTGAACAGTTGCTGAACAATTGTTTTTACTCTGTAAACTGTCTAAAAATATAGCAAACCTCGATAATCTAGAATATGGTTTTAGATTTTTTGGCCTGACCCCAAATTCATAAAATAGGTGTATAATTGCTGGAGCAATAGCTGAACGATAGCTGAACAATTGCTGGAACGATTGTTTGACGATTGTTTTACTCGGTAAACTGGCCAAAAATATAGCAAACCTCAATAATCCAGAATATGGTTTTAGATTTTTTGGCCTGACCCCAAATTCATAAAACAGGTGTATAATTGCTGGAGCAATAGCTTGAACGATTGCTTTAACGATAGCTAAACTATTGTATGAACGTTGCTGAACTATTGGTTAAACAATTGATTGACGAATGCTTTTATCTGGGTTAACTTATCAAAATGTGTTTGGAAATTAAGGCGTATAATGCCTAGATGATATTTACTATGGGAGTACGATAGAACGAAGCATGTAACCTGACCGAGGTATAGTTTCATAAAGCCCATGCTAGATGAAGGAGTAGCCCAAATTTTTTATATAGATAATACGAGGTGGTATATCTATGGAAAAATAGCTAATCACTTTTTTCCAAGATTCTTAGAATAACTGACAAAAGCATCCTGCCGGTTTTTGGCATCCTGAATATTTTTCCTGATCTGACGCTGAGCCTGTTTGAGGTTTTTGATATTGGCCTGTTCTATATCTACTATGGCGAGCACCTCTTCTCGCAGCACCTCAACG
>JANQLZ010000050.1 GCA_028280325.1 Bacillota bacterium | reverse complement strand
AAAAATCTGCCCAAAGATATACTACTTGTATTATCTTTGTTGCAGATTTTTTCTATTCCTTGATTTAGCATCGATTCTTTGAGCCACGTTATTCCTTATGTTTCGTCGTTTAGGTGGTTCTTTCCACGGTTGCTCCTATAATTGGCTTAGCTATACGTCATATGCAAAAAGCTGCAAAAAGATATACTGCTGTATTATCTTTGTCGCAGCTTTTCTTTATTCCTTTATCTAAACTCAATTCTATGAGCCACGTCATCATGGTACGTTTCGTCGTTTATTTACTTTTTTACGAAGAAGAAATACCATAGGTATAGTACGAAATGAAACACCGGGGACGGTTCTTTTTGTTGCAGGCAAAACGTTTTTTGATATAGTCAGCAACTTATTTAAAGCAATTGTTAAGCAATTGTTCAAGCAATTGTTCAGCTTTGTAAAAACCCAACTGCTCCCCGCTTGCCGTAGGCCAGCCCAAACCAATTGCGCAGCAATTCCACCCCGTTTACGAAGTAAACCCACCACACTTTTTTCTTCTAAAACTGGACTTGACAACATAGTATTATATATATACACTATATACAATAATAACAGTATTAACGGTTGTATTGAATTGAGTTCAATAAAGGGGATAAATTTTGAATATTATTATATCAAACGCTTCACCAGAGCCGATATACAGACAAATCAGTGAGCAGATAAAAGCACTTATCATTAATAATGAGTTATCAGCTGGTGATCTGCTTCCTTCAATCAGAAGCATGGCTCGAGACTTACGGGTTAGTGTAATAACTACTAAACGGGCTTATGAGGTGCTGGAGGAAGAGGGGTTTATTGATTCGGTTCAGGGAAAAGGCTGCTTTGTTTCTCATCGAAATAAGGAGTTGCTTAAAGAGATAAGGTTAAAAACATTTGAAGACCTGCTCTTGCAGGTGATTGATGAGGGCAGAAAGCTTAACCTGACATTAGAGGATATCTTTTCGGCGATTCGTGAATTAAACAAGGAGGAAGTTTAATGCCTAAAATACTTGAGGTTAATAAACTAACTAAAGAATATTCTAATTTTAAGCTCGATAGCATTTCATTTGGCTTAGAAAGCGGCCATGTCATGGGGCTTATTGGCCCTAATGGCGCTGGAAAAAGCACAACGATCAAATTGATCATGAATTTAATAGCCAAAACCAGCGGAAGTATAAGAATTTTTGGTAAAGACAGCGTTAGAGACAGCAAAGAGATAAAAGAGAGAATCGGTTTTGTATATGATGAAAACTATTATTATGGAATCTTAAACATCAGGGAAATGGAAAAGGTGATAGCTCCGTTCTATAAAAGGTGGCAAACTGATACCTTTTGGAGATATATTAATCAGTTTAAACTTAATCCCAAGATGGCAATTGACAGTTTTTCTAAGGGTATGAAAATGAAATTTTCTCTTGCCGTTGCCTTATCACATGGTGCTGATTTAATTATTATGGATGAACCGACTTCAGGCCTTGATCCAGTGTTTAGAAGCGTAATGCTTGATATATTTTACAATATAATTCAGGATGAAAAGAAGTCTATTTTTTTCTCAACTCACATTACCCAAGACTTGGAAAAAATAGCTGATTATATAACCTTTATTAACAATGGCAAACTGATTTTTTCCGAACAGAAAGACCAAATATTAGATAATTACGGGATAGTAAAAGGTGATTCAGAATTACTGGACAGCGACATTAAGGCAGAGTTTATTGGTTTTAGAAGTAATGCCATGGGCTTTGCAGGTCTCACAGACGATGTGGCCAGAGCCAGAAGAATTTTGGGGGACAGGGTGCTGATTGAGAAAGCTACTCTGGAAGATATTATGGTATATTCAGTGAGGGGGAACTCCAATGATTAATTTACTGAGAAAAGATTTCATTTTGCTGAAGAAATCGAGGGGCTTCATAATAGCTGTTCTAATGGTTTTGTTTGGTGCTTTTATGTGGCAAAAAAATAACTTTTACTATTTATGGTCTATACTGATGAGCATTTATTTTGCAATGGGCTATATAAACTCGTACGATCACAAGTACAATAGTGAAAAAATTTTTAATAGCCTGTCTCTAAAAAGAAGCACAATAGTTATTGCCAAATACGTTTCTGTTTTAGTGTTTTTAGCATTTGCTATCGGCCTGTCCATAGCTGCCATGTATCTATTGAGATTATTACCAGTAGCAGAGCTAACCAGAATAATTAATCTGTCTGAAATCTCTGTAGTTATTATCTTAGTTGCAGTTTACATCAGTGCTTACCTGCCGTTATATTTTAAATTGGGATATATGGGTTCACGTTGGGCTAACTTTGCTGCCTTAATCTTAATGTTTAGTTTTTCAGGTATTATTTCGAGCAGTGATCCGGCCACTCAAAACTTTGTAGCCAGGTATTTAGGTGTGTTTGTCAATTCGGTCAGTGGCAATACCGGTTTAAACAGAGGCTTAATTATTGTCTTATTGGCGGTCCTAATATTGCTGATCTCGACGAGTGCTTCGATTCAGATCTATCAAAAAAAGGAATTTTAATTTTTATGCCATTAGATTACGATTTGAATTAATTCTCTAATTATATTCAGCTTTTAGTGTTACACTTAGATAAGGGGAAGCAAAGTTAGAATAACTGACAAGCCAAGTTGATGCAACCGGCCTTTGTACCCAAAATATATCGATAATGGAGATTAAAGTTATGAATCAGATTAGCATTAAAAAGCTTATAGATTTGTCTAAAAAGCCAGCCTTATATGAAGCGGGGGAGAGCTTATTCTGGAATGATCCGCATGTTGCCCAACAAATGCTCAAAGCTCATCTTGATCAAAGCAGTGATCTGGCAAGCTACAGACTGGAAAAAGTACAGGAGATTGTTGATTTTTGCTGCTCAGAGCTTTGTTTAGTTGAGGGCGACACAATTCTTGACTGTGGCTGTGGACCTGGCTTTTATTGTGAAAGATTTAATAGGAAAGGGCTAAAAGTGACGGGTATCGATATCTCGGAGAATTCCATTAACTATGCCCAAAAGTCCGCTGCCAATAAAAAAATAACGGTAAATTATCTATGCCAAAACTATTTGTACATGAACTATACCAATGAATTTAATGCCGTGTTTATTATCTGGCAAGACTTTTGTGTATTAAACTATAGTGAACGCATAAAGTTTTTAACTCATGTTTATAAAGCGCTTAAACCTAATGGTTATTTTGTTTTAGATATCTCTACTCCGAGGGTGGAGGACAATTATAATGAAAGCAGCACCTGGAGTGCTCATGAGTCTGGTTTTTGGAGTCCCTCGCCCCATTTAGTATTAGAAAACCTTTTCTTTTACCAAGATAAAAGCATTAGATTAAACCAGTACCTGGTTTTAGAGGAACATAGAGAGCGAGTATTTCGAATATATCACCAACACTATACTCTAGTGGAAATAACCCAACTGTTAAGTGATCAGGGCTTTTTTATTAAAGCTCATTACGCTGATTTAACTGGCAAAGTGTTTAATAATGACAGCCAAACAATTGGCATTATTGCCCAGAAAAAAAATAAGTAAAACCCTCTACACTAGCCCCCCAATCAAATTTTTCAATTAACACCCGGCTTTTCGTGTTACACTTAGGTAAGGGGGGGGCGATGTAGTTGACAAAACTATATTTTATAAGACATGCCGAGTCAGATATTTCAGTTCATGATGACTTGCTGAGACCTTTAACTCCAAAAGGAGAATTGAGCAGTAAGCTGGTTACCAGGTTTTTGCAGGATAAAAACATTGTAAAAATTTATTCCAGTCCTTACAAACGCACAATCGATACGATAAAAGATTTTTCAGTCAGCAGCGGTCTTGAGGTTGAAATAATTGAGGATTTAAGAGAGCGAAAGGTATCTGATAAATGGATAGGAGTAGATAATTTCGATGATTTTGCAAAAAAGCAGTGGGGTGATTTCAACTATAAATTAGAACAGGGCGAGAGCCTGGTTGAGGTTCAGGAGCGCAACATTAGGGCCTTGGAGAAGATATTAAATGATGGCGAAGGTAATATAGTAGTGGGCACCCATGGAACCGCCCTGAGTACTATTCTCAATTATTATAATAACGAGTTTTGCTACCAGGACTTTGAAAGAATCAGGCCTCAAATGCCTTATATTGTTTGCTTGCAATTTAAAGATGGGGAACTTGTCAACACCGAAGAATTTATAATCTAATTTTTCAGTTAGCTGGTCAACAGAAGCCAATCAGTATGATTTTAAGGCCTGATCATCAAATTTTTGCAACCCAGAGTGTTCTTTTTTGCCAGTCTGGGGTTGACTGTGCCCTTGGGTGATACCCTAGAGTGTAGCTAGAGGTGAATATAATGAGAATAAACCAGGTTGCTAAACTAACTGGATTGACGAAAAAAGCAATACGCTATTACGAAGAAAAGGGGCTTATTAAGCCTTTAACTGACGAAAGCAATGGTTATAAGATATATCTCGAGCAAGACATTGATGAGTTAAAAATGGTATCCTTTCTTCGCAATATCGGTATGCCAGTAGCTACTATTAGGTATACCTTAGTGAGCCCCATCAACGAGGTCAGTTATTGCAAAAATTTTCACAAGCTCTAACAGAGAAAATTGAAGAACTCAGGTTTGCAAAAGAGTTGGTTACAGCTTTGGCAAAAGAGAATAACATTGACTATCTGAAGCTAAACAATAACTTAATTTTAAATCAGCAAAAACACCAGAATTTTATCTTAAAAAGATTACTAATGCTATTTCCAAACCAATTTGGCAAATACCTAGTGATGCATTTTGGAGGTTATCTTAATGAGCCTCTAAATACAGCTGTTAAATTAAAAGCATTTGAGGAAATTGTAGAGTTTTTAGATAGTATTGAACTCAAGCTGCCTGCTATTTTTGTCAAGCAAATCACTGAGCTGGACGAAGACTCTCTGATTAACACCCTGAAAAAAAATCATGAAAAAGTTCAAGAGCTCACAGCAGTAAACCTTGATGATGATCAAGAGATGTCCAGGCTACGACTAGAGATAATCAAAAACATTGAGATTCGCAATAAGATAAATACCGAAACTGATGGTTTGTACAATAAATTAAGGCAAGACTTAGAGAGTAGTCTGAGAGCCGGTGGCTATTATGACAAGTTTATTGAGAACTTAAAAATTATCAGTAAGAGCTATCGTGATTATACTGTAAGGTTAAATAAATTATCTGAAGCACTCGGATTAGCTACGATGAGCGAGGCAATGTTCAATTGAATAAATGATGGAAATAAAAACCCACTATAACCATAGTGGGTAAAAATTTAGCCCTTTTGCTTTTTAGCCTTAACTCTTCTGTTCTTATCTAAGATTTTTTTACGAAGCCTGATATTTTTAGGGGTGACCTCTACCAGTTCATCTCCAGCAATAAACTCCAAGGCCTGCTCTAAGGACATCGGGGATACTGGCACTAATCTAACAGCATCGTCAGCTCCCGAGGCACGAGTATTGGTTAGCTGCTTTTTTTTGCAAACGTTAACATCCATGTCCTCAGCTCGAGAATTCTCCCCAACAATCATTCCTTCATATACATCGGTCCCCGGGGTTATAAACAGCTTGCCGCGATCCTGGGCGTTATATAGACCATAACTCACAGCAGTTCCGGGATGAAAGGCAATCAGTGAACCCCTTTGCCGTGAAGGTATTTCTCCCTTAAAGTTGGCATAACCATCAAAGATATGATTCATAATCCCATTGCCTCTGGTATCAGTCAGGAACTGGGAACGGTAGCCGATTAATCCCCGTGAAGGTATTTTAAACTGCAGCTTAACGGTGCTGTTCAGGTTGTTTTCCATATTAATCATTTCGCCTTTGCGTTGGCCTAAGGCTTCAATAACTATGCCAGAATAGTCTCTGGGAACCTCAATTGTCACATGCTCCATTGGCTCACAGGTAGCTCCATTAATTCTTTTAAGAATTACCTCAGGTCTGGACACAGAAAACTCATAACCCTCTCGACGCATAGTCTCTATTAAAATAGAAAGATGGAGCTCCCCTCTGCCGGATACTTTAAAGGTATCAGGCGTTAATCCCAGCTCAACCCTTAACGCCACATTTGAGAGTAATTCTCGCTCAAGCCTTTCTTTTAAATGCCTGCTGGTCACATAGTCGCCATCTCTGTTAGCAAAAGGGCTATCATTAACATTAAAATTCATCGAAATTGTGGGTTCATCGATTTTTATAAATGGAAGTGGCTCAATTTTGTCAACAGAGCAGATAGTTTCACCGATGTTTAATTCAGCTGTACCGGCTATGGCAACTATATCACCAATACTGGCTTCTGCTACCTCTATCTTTTTTAGGCCTTGAAAGGTGTAAAGCTTAGTAATTCTAAACATCAGCTCTTTCTCCGATGTACAGAGAACAACATCCTGGTTTTTTCGAATCGTACCACGGTTAATCTTGCCAATACCAATCTTGCCAACATATTTATCATAATCGATCGACGACAACAGCATTTGCAGCCCATCGTCCTCTACTCCTTCAGGAGCTGGAACCTGATCTATAATCATATCGAATAGCGGCAGGAGATTCTGGTTGGTATGAGTTAGCTCAAATCTGGCCAGGCCGTTTTTGGCAGAGGCATAAATAACCGGAAAATCCAGCTGACTGTCGTCTGCACCTAAGTCTAAAAATAGTTCAAAAACCTGGTCGACAACCTCTTCACTGCGGGCTTCAGGCCTATCAATTTTATTAATCACTACTAAGGGTTTTATCCCCGATTCCAGGGCTTTTTTCAAGACAAAACGGGTTTGGGGCATTGGGCCTTCAAAGGCATCAACTAAAAGTAATACCCCTTCGACCATGCGCATGATTCGTTCAACCTCGCCGCCAAAATCTGCGTGACCAGGTGTATCAATAATGTTTATTTTAACCCCATTATAAGTTACAGAGGTGTTTTTTGATAATATGGTTATTCCACGTTCTCGCTCTAGGTCATTTGAGTCCATCATTCTTTCATTAGTGGTTTCGTTCTCTCTGAAAGTACCACTTTGCTTGAGCATTTCATCTACTAATGTTGTTTTGCCATGGTCGACATGGGCAATAATGGCAATATTGCGAATATGATCTCGGTTCATTTATATGCCACCTCCGTGCTGTTTCAATAACGAGTAATTTTAACATAAAAGAATGAAATACTCAAACCAAAGCCATTGACTTTTGCCACTGATTACGATTTTTATGGTTGTGCTGTGAATGGTCTGATACGATAACTGCCCCACGATATTTTGCTTGACTTTACAAACATTTATGTTAGAATGATAAGTATGATAATTATTATCATTAAGATTTGAAAAGGTCTGAAAATACTATCAGTTTTTAGCTGATCTAGCAGAATTTTTAATAGCTAAAAATGTGGAGAAAGTGAGATAATTATGAAATTATCTAAAGCAAAAATAGGCCAAACATTTACTGTTCAAAACGTAGAAGGAAAAGACAAAGTTAAAAATTTCCTATTCACTTTAGGATGCTTTGAGGGTGAAGAAATTACACTCGTTTCCAAACTTGCCGGAGCTTTTATCATTAATATTAAAGATAGTAGATATGCCATTGATGAGGCAATGGCTAACTCTATATGTGTTTCCATTTAAATATTATAGATAAATGCTGCAAGTTTAATTGTGGATGTTTTTAATTGTTAAATGTAATGATAATGATAATTGTTATAGTAGTATTGAAACAGAAGGAGGCATTGCGGTGAAGATAGCATTAGCTGGCAACCCAAATTCAGGGAAAACCACCTTGTACAATGCAATAACAGGCAAAAATGAATTTGTGGGTAACTGGCCTGGGGTAACTGTTGAAAAGAAGGAAGCAGATCTCAAGAGAAAATACAACAGTGAAGGAGCAGATGTCAGAGTAGTAGATTTACCTGGCGCTTATTCAATATCACCTTTCACCAGTGAAGAGGCTATAACTCGAGACTTTGTTCTTGGTGAAAAGCCAGACGTAATAATCAATATTGTTGACGGAGCTAATGTCAGCAGAAGTCTATTCTTCACAAGCCAATTGCTGGAACTGGGTATTCCGGTAGTTGTTGCTCTTAATAAAAGTGACATCTTGGCTAAAAGAGGGGATAAGCTTGATTTTAATTCATTGGGCAAGGAACTGAATTGTAGAATTGTTCCTACTACAGCAACCTCAGGAACAGGATTGTTAGAGTTAGTCAAGGCAGCCATAGAAGTTGGTAAAGAGCAGAAGAAACAAATTTCTCCCAGCTTTGACGGTAAAGATTCTAATGATTCAAAGTTGGCCAGACAAAAATATATTGACCAGATTATTGAAAAGTACCAAGTTAAATCACGTGATGCCAGTAAAGTCAATATTTCAGATAAAATAGATCGAATTGTAGCTCACAAGTGGCTCGGTTTACCCATATTTTTCTTAGTTATGTGGGCTGTCTATGCTATATCAATTGGTGGTATCGGGGGGTATTTTTCAGGCTACTTTAATGAAACTCTATTTGGGGAGATCATACCTACTGCCGCAAACGGTTTTCTGGAGAGTATCAGCGTTCACCCAATACTACAGGCCTTAATAGTGGATGGTATGATTGCTGGAGTGGGTGCCGTGATTGGCTTTTTGCCTTTGATCATGGTGCTGTTTTTCTGCTTGTCTCTCTTAGAAGATTGTGGTTACATGGCCAGAGTTGCAGTATTAATGGATAGATTCTTTAAAAAATTCGGCCTGTCTGGCAAGTCCATTATTCCAATGATAGTCGGTTCAGGATGTGCTATCCCCGGAGTAATGGCAACCCGAACTATCGAGGATATAAATCAGAGGCGGATGACGGTTATGCTGGCACCATTTATACCTTGTGGAGCAAAACTGCCTATCATAACCTTATTTGTGGCAGTGTTTTTCCCGAACCATTTATGGGTTGGTCCCAGTGTATATATTTTGTCGATTGCAATGATAGTACTGGGTGGAATGCTGCTGAAGAAGATCTTTGTCTGGGAGAATACATCACAATTCATTATGGAACTTCCAGAGTATAAGGTGCCAGGCATTGGCCATGCAGCTTTTCAAATGCTTGATAAAGCTAAAGCTTTTATCTACAAAGCTACTACTATTATTTTGGTTTGCAATACCTTTGTTTGGTTTGCTCAAGCTTACAGCTGGAGCTTTCAGCCTGTTGCAGATCAGAGCATGAGTATTTTGGCCTCAATTGGCACATTTATAGCTCCACTGTTATTACCATTGGGGTTTGTGGGTTGGCAACTTGGAGCAGCAGCCCTGACTGGCTTTATAGCTAAGGAAAATGTTGTAGCAACTTTTGCTGTGTTGTTAGCAGTTGCCTCAGAAGAGGCCCTCCATTTACCTGGTGGAGCTCTCAGTCAGTTCTTTACACCGGTAACAGCCTTTGCCTACCTGGCATTTAATTTATTTACACCACCTTGTTTTGCAGCGATCGGGGCTATGAACTCAGAAATGGGTTCCCGAAAATGGTTGTGGAAGGGGCTGGCTTTTCAATTCGGTGTGGGGTATATCGTTGCTATGGCTGTAACCCAGGTTGGTTCATTAATTGTATACGGTAGTCCTGCTGTTGGGTTTATTCCGGCCATAATCATTGCTGCAGTTACTACAGTGTATCTGGTACTAAAGATTAAAAAGTCAAATACCCAAAGAGCAAATATGGAAATAGCAGCCTAATGTTATCAACTATTATTGTCGGTGCTGTTTTAGCTGTATTATTGTTTATAGCATTTAAACGATCTGTAAATGATCTTAAACAGGGTGGCTGCAGTGGTTGTTCCAGCTGCTCGTCTAAGGACAAATGCAGCGGTAAAGTAGACAGGCAGTGACAGCCGGGTACATCCCGTTATAATTATCAAAATTAACAAAAGAAAACTCACTATCCATGCAGATAGTGGGTTTTTTTAATACTCGGCAGGCAATAAGCGCATAATATTGTCGAAGTCTTTGCCGAAAACGTTAAAGCTGGTAAAATAAAAGCATATACTGTTAAGCTGATATTGACACAGGGTAAAGCTGATGGTAATATGTTAGTCAAGACTAACATATTTATTGTAATTGTTTTGTCATGACAGCTTTAGCAGTTTATAATTGTTTAAAATATTAAGATAGAGGTGGCTGACAAGAATGCCGATGCAAAATGTATCTTCATCGATGCAGGATTATTTAGAGGTAATCTTAAATCTAATTGAAAACGAAGAGACAGCCAGAGTTACTGATATAGCTAACAAGCTTAAAATTGCTAAAGCCAGCGTAAATCAGACCGTCAACAGACTTAAAAGGCTGGGGCTGGTACAGCAGCAGGCTTATGGTCCGGTAGAGTTGACTTTAAAAGGAAGAGAAATAGCAGAAATAGTGCGAAAGCGCCATCGCAAGCTGCGAGAGTTCCTGGTTGATGTATTAGGGGTAGAAAAAACAGTTGCTGAAACAGATGCGTGTTTGATGGAACATGTGATTAGTGTGGAGACGATGGAGAAATTAACTGCATTCTTAAAGCATTGCCATAACTGTTATCGAACTGATGGCAAAAATTAATCTACGAGATTTGAAGTAGAATCTGCAGGTGTTAAACACCGAAAGACAGTACTTTTGGGAATATCCAACAACAGCTTTTAGTCATTGAAACTGAGAAAAGCGATCCCTTTGAACTGTTAACGGGTGCAGACTATAAGTTGCAGGATTACTTAAATAAAAAGGAAGTGAAGTGGGGATGGGTACGTTCATACTCATAGCTGTCGGTTTAGCCTGCATAGCTGTCGTTATTTACCGGGCTTACAAAACTACTGATGAGTCATCTATTTGCAGTGGCTGTACCAAAAACTGCCACCTGAACAAAACCAGGGAATAGTTATAATAGGATATCTTTATGGATTAGAGATATCCTTTTTGATAAGAAAATATTTTTTGGTAATAAATTAATATAATGCGTGCAAAGGAGGTGAAAATATGAAACTAGTATTGGTTGGCGGGCATGAAAGAATGCATAGCGAGTATCAGGGCATAGGCTCAAAACATGGTTGCAGAGTAAAAGTATTTACCAAAATGCCGGCCAGGTTTGAAAAGGCAATTGGCAGACCTGATGCAATTGTGTTGTTTACCAGTACGGTGTCCCATAAAATGATCAGCACCGCAATAAAAGAGGCCAAGAAAAAGAACATACCAGTTATCAGAAGCCACAGCAGCAGTGCAACCTCGTTAGAACAATCACTGTTGGAGTTGTCCAAGTTATTATGTGCAGACTAATTAACAACTGCTAATGACCTTGCTGTTTAGCTAAAAAAAATTGTGATATTATAATACTATGCAGGCAGAATTGCTGAGGTGGTCAAGATAAAATCAAAGCAAAAACTCTCCATTGGCGAGATGGCTAAACTATGCAATGTTTCAATTAAAGCTTTAAGACACTACGATACCAAGGGCTTGCTAAAACCGAGCTACATCGATCCGTTGACCAACTATAGGTATTATACAGAGCAACAGATTTTAGCAGTGATGATAATAAAAGAGTATAAGAGTTTAAACTTTACCTTGGAAGAGATCAAAACTGCCAATCAAGACGGGGTACAAGCTCTGCTCGACAGACTGAAATATAAACTAATGGAGACTAATAAGCAAATAACTGAACTAACTTATGTCAGAGATAGAATCAGCGAGTATGTCAAAGCTTTTGGTGCAGATAGCCTTCACCAACAAGCAAATGTTAAGTCAACTGACAGTGACTTTAGTTTAAAGAAAATACCTGAACATGACGTAGTGTTTATCAGGTATAAATCCAAACATAATCCCAGTATGATGTTGGAACGATACCGTCAGCTGAGTGAATTAATGGATAGCAGTGGAATATATAAAATTGGCCCGTTAATGGCTGTTTTTCATGATGATTATAAAACCTTTGATTATAACAATGCAGATATCGAGGTATGCTGTGCAGTTATTGGCAACAACGAGCAATACTCATACATTAGGAAGTTTGGCGGCTATTGGGCTGTTACTGGTCTGCACAATGGACCTTATGACAGTTTAATCGATACTTACCGCCGAGCAATAAACTGGATTGAAGATAATAATCTGTTGTATCTCGGACCTGCAGTTGAAAGATATATTATTGATGCAGTTAGCACCAGGGATATCAGCAAATATGTGACAGAAGTCATTTTACCGGTAAAAGAGCTTGACTCTCCTGCTGGGTTAGACATTACAGTTTAACTGTACGGTTTGCTTATGGCAAATTGTTTAAGTTTTAGATAGCAGAAGGAGGCTACAAAAATGAAAGCAGTTGTCTTAAACGCCAGCAGCTATATCAAAGATAATGGGACAGGTTTACAAAAATCCTGTTTGGAGTACGTTCTGGGGAGAGGCAGTAAAGACAAAGTCCGGGAAGAGCTGTCTGGTTACCAGAATAGTGATGGTGGTTTTTCAAATGGACTGGAAATCGAATATCAGGGGCCAGTAAGCTCGCCCTTTTCCACGGCGGCAGCTTTGGGATATATTTTCAGGTTTGATCTGGCAGACACTGAGTTGCTTGAAAAAGCTCTAAGATATTTACGTAAAAATCAAAAACAAGACGGGTCTTTTGATGATGAATCTGGAATGCTGGCTTACCCTCATCCGGAATACATGGGGCCAGGTATTTATGTTGATTTTAAAACCGGTATGATCTTAAAATGGCTCAGGCGGTTAAAGATTGATGAAGAAGGCCTGATCAACAGAGCTCAACAGTTTTTACTGGATAATTTTGATAGGATATCTGAGGGCCGGGATTTGTGGTCAGCAGCAGCTTATGCCAGTGCCTTTGCCGATCAAAGACAACTGCCGGAGTACCCGCGAATCATGGAATGGTGTATGAGTATACTTGCACCAGAACCTGATGTATTTGGCTGGCAGCAGGCTATGGGGATGATTGAAGACGATATGGACATTCCAGAACAGGTTCTCCCTAACACCCTTAAAATGATAAGTGAACGGCAGCAATCTGACGGAGGCTGGCCACATCAGTTTGGAACTTATAACCGGGTCTGGGCTGCCATATTTATTGTTAGATTTTTACTAAATAGCAAGCTGGCTGAAGATTAATTCTCATTAAGAAGAAATAAAAGTTTGGATAATAACTAGATCCAGTCTTAAAAAACAGAGTGCCTCATTAAAACGCACCATAAACTGCCAGGTAACTTATAAACTATGACAGGGCTTCCTTGTAAAGGAGGCCATTTTTACTTATGGTTGGCCTTTAGAGCTTGGTCATACCTCTATACTCCCGGGGCAATAATCCCGTAGCTTTCTTAAATTGCTTTGTAAAACTGTTGGCTCGTTTATAACCAACAGCTTTTGCTATTTCACCAATGCTCAAATCCGTACCAATCAGCAAATGCTGACCCTGCCCAATTTTTTTTTGAAGGATATACTCTGATATTGTGCAACCCATTAAAGACTTGAAAGCTGTTTTGAGCTTGGTACTTCCCATAAAGGAAATGCGGCAAAGGTGTTCCAGAGGAATGTGAAAAGCATAGTGGTTATCGATATAGGAAACCACGTTCATCAGACTTTCAGAATCAATGACGGTGAGAGATATCTTCTTTCTGTTTATTTGAATACTTCTTGCTTTTTCAATAATCAAGGCAATTGCTTCAAGAACCTTTCCTTCATAAAACATCTTTGCTGCAAGCCCAGTGCCTTTGTAATGTCTGATCTGTCTCAGCAGTGTGACCAGTTCAGGAAAGTCTGTTCCTGATCGAAAATGTCTGAACGCCTGACCCGGATTAGTATACTCCCGAGTAAATTTCTCCTGTAAATACTGGGCGTAGTACTCGGGCATAATAGAAATCTGAATGGAACGAACCGGAATATTTTTATGATAGATTGCCTGAAACAGCTTCTGCTCTTCTCCTACATGTATACGGATATTATTGGGCGAAAGCTGATAATAAGGATGGAACTCTTCGCCAGAAACAGAAAAGAAGTATTCAACTCCTAAGAAATCAACTTCAAGGCATTCTAGAAAGCAATCCTCATAAAAAAGAAAATCCTTAATAGAAATAGCAAACATATCCTGATAATAATATATTCGATAGTCACCCCGCCCTTTATCAACTCGCATTTCATAACATATGAAGTTGTCTACACCTTCGGCTTGCTGTTTCCGTATAAATCCACAGTTTTCCAGAACGGGTTGATAGAGTTTTACAATTTGCTTCATGTACATCACTCCATATTTGCTGTCAAACGCAGGAATACGTCTTCGGGACGTAAGAATGCACCTCCGAGACGCAATCCACTCATAACCATTGCACAAAGAAATAATTAATCTATTATTTAAACTAGTTAGTCATGCCTAACTAATTTGCATTATAACTCATTGCTGTATTTTAATCAAACTATTTGCGATATGGAGGTTTTAAACATGTCAACAACAGAGGTCACAAGCAAAAAATTAAAGGGGAAGGACCTAATCACTATCGGTATTTTTTCGGCCATTTACTTTGCCGTCAACTTTATTTTTATGATGGCTGCAGCATTACACCCCATTATGTGGATTCTGATGCCGGGGTTCATTGCCTTGTTCACCGGCGTGCCTTATATGATCCTGGCGTCAAAAGTGAAAAAGGCGGGCGCAGTGCTGATCATGGGGCTGATTAGCGGGCTGATCTATTATGCAACAGGCATGTTTACAGTGGTGATCCTCATCACCTTTGCCTCAGCCTGCTTGCTGGCTGAGGTAATTCGCCTGGCTACTAAGTACAAGAGCTTTACCGGTAACTCAATATCCTTTGCAGTTTTTTCGGTAGGGATGATTGGGTCACCCTTGCCAATGTGGCTCTTCAAGGACAGCTTCTTTAAACAGATATCTGAGCAAACTGGGCAGGGAGGTATCGTATCCGGCAATTACCTTTCCATCTTATCCAATCTGGCGACTGACGGTATGCTGATTGTGTTGATCCTGGCCCCAATTGTACTGGGAGGCATCGGAGCACTGATTGCCAGGGCATTATTTAAGAAACACTTTGTGAAGGCAGGCATTGTGTAGGTATGGTGAGGAAAAGCAAGTATGAAAATACGGTCTTGGATCCACGGGCAGCACTAATGCTGCTATTTCTGGTCACTGTCGTTGTGTTTGCTCAGCAATCACTGTATTTAGAACTTGCCCTGGTCGCGGCCTTGATCAGCCTTTTCTTATACTCCGGATTGTTTAAAAATGGTCTAATACTTTTTCTGGGGTTTGGATTTCTGTTAGCGCTTCAATATTACATTTTCCCAAATGCTCCCCAAGTTTTTGCCCATTTCTTTGCTATCTTGACCACGTATGCCAGAAAAGTGTTTCCCTGCATCATGGTCGGTATGCTGATTGTCAAAACGATACCGATGCGGTATTTAATCCTGGCCATGCGCAAATGGCGTTTCCCGCAGAAGTTGATCATCCCGCTCTCGGTGACGCTTTGCTATTTTCCGGTCATCCGGGAGGAAATCGGTCATATTCGGGACGCCATGAAACTACGCAAGGTCAAGGGGATTGCCAAAGCTGAGGCAATTTTCGTCCCATTAATCTTTTCGGCAGCCAATACAGCAGAAGAGCTTGGTGCTGCAGCTGTAACCCGTGGGATCGAAAATCCTGCCCCCAAGACTAGTGTAATTGAGCTGCGTTTCCGGTTGCAGGACTATATTTGCCTGGTCGTCAGTCTGATCTTTGTGTGGGCAGCCTTCTGGCTTAGACGGGGTGCGGTATGATTACAATTGACAATGTGTCCTTTGACTATAACCGCGAAAAGAACACACTCAAAAACATAAATCTGCATATCAGGTCTGGCGAATGCGTATTGATTTGCGGCAAAAGTGGATGTGGAAAAACGACGATGACCAGGCTCGTTAATGGGCTCATTCCCCATTTTACTGAAAACGGCCGGCTGGAAGGCAAAGTCGTCGTTGCCGGCATGGATGTGGCCAAAACCGAGCTGTATAAGCTGTCAGAAAAGATCGGTTCGGTTTTTCAGAACCCCAAGTCACAGTTTTTTAACGTCAACTCTGATGCTGAGCTGGCCTTTGGGCTGGAGAACATCGGCGCAACTCCGGAGTATATGCGTGAACGTTTGAAAGCCACCGTAGAGGAACTTCAGATTGAGCAGCTTGAACACAGGAGCATATTCACCATGTCCGGTGGCGAACGTCAGATGTTGGCCTTTGCCTCAATCTATGCGATGAATCCGGACATCTATGTCCTGGACGAGCCTACTGCCAACCTAGATGAGCATGCTATCGAGATTTTCAGGCGGCAGCTGGAGGAACTCAAGCGCAGGGGCAAAACAATCCTCATTGCCGAGCATCGGCTGTATTTTCTAACAGACTTTATTGACAGGGCAGTTTATATGGAAAATGGGGAAATCATCAGTATCTATACCCGGGATCGATTCATAGCGCTTTCAGATGAGCAGCGAATCAAAATGGGCCTGCGTACACTTCGGGCCAATGATTTTCAAGTGAATGATTTCCCGATGTTAAGCAGCCAAAATGTGCTCACGGTCAAAAATCTCTGCTGCGAAATCAAAGGCAGACCCGTCTTTGACCAGGTCAACTTTCACGTGAGTAGCGGTGAAATCGTCGGGATCAAGGGCAGCAATGGTGTCGGAAAAAGCACACTGGTGCGATGCATTTGTGGGCTGACCAAAGAGAAAAACGGTTCTGTATCGTTAGACGGCAGACCGCTGACACAAAAGCAGCGCAACAGAGAATGCTACTGTGTTATGCAGGATGTCAATCACCAGCTTTTTGGTGACAGCACCTGGAATGAATGCGAGCTTTCCGCCGGGGGCTGCCGCGAAACAGAAATAAAAGCCGTGCTCCGTTCCTTTGACTTATTAGAATATATAGACACGCATCCGATGGCCTTGTCGGGCGGACAGAAGCAACGACTGGCCATTGCCTGCGGTGTATTGAGTGGTAAGAAAATACTCGTTTTCGATGAGCCGACCAGTGGTTTGGACTACGATCATATGCTGGCAGTTGCCGGGATGATCCAGAAATTGGCTAAAAGGAAGCATATCATCCTGGTAGTCACCCATGATATAGAGTTTCTGAATTGTGTTTGCGACCGCACAATCGCGCTTACATTTAATGAGCTTCAACAAAAAGATAACGGGGGTAACTAATTATGAACAAAAATTGGCTCAAGTCGCTGTTTTCGTTTGCTTCCATCTGTAAGTGGAAAATAGCTGCCGCCGTATTTTGGGCCACTGTCAGTGTTTTGGGTGGTATCATTCCATACTTGGGAGTTTATAGATTAATAAGTCTGGCAATTTTTGATGAACTGACCTGGTCAGGCATTATCTATTGGTGCTCAGTTTGTCTGGCAGGATATGTAGTGCAAATCGTGGCCCACGCTGTCTCGACGACGCTGGCTCACATTTCGGCTTATACGATTCTGGAGCAGATTCGTCTGCAAATTGCGGAGAGGCTGCAACGTGCCCCGCTCGGTGAGACCACGCGCCGCACTGCCGGAAAAATCAAAGATATTTTTGTGGACCGCGTGGGAGCCGTTGAGCTACCTCTTGCTCATATTATTCCGGAACTGGGTTCGGGGCTGCTACTTCCTTTAGGAATTTTCATTTATCTGATAAGCATCGACTGGCGTATGGCGCTAGCCACACTGGCCACCATACCACTGGGGCTGATGCCACTGCTGTTTTCTATGAAATCATTCCACAAAAAGTACTCAGAAGTCATGGAGGCCAACGACCGGGTCAGCAGTATAATCGTCGAGTATATTGAGGGAATTGAGGTGGTCAAGACCTTTAATCAAACGGTATCTTCCTATAAAAAGTATGCAAATTCCATTATATCGTTTAGAGATCTGGCTCTGGCCTGGTTTAACAGCAGCTTTAAAACACTGAGCCTTATTTCCTCAGTTGTACCCACCACGCTGCTCGGGACAGTCCCCGTTGGCTTGCTGCTGTATGCCAGCGGCAGCTTAAGTGCCACAGAACTTACCATGTGCTGTATTTTAGCACTTGGGCTGGTCACACCTCTTCTCAAGCTCACTACCTACCTCAACCTTGGCAAAATGATTCAATACGCAATTTTAGCAGCGGACGAACTTTTGAAGTTACCAGTACTTCCTGATAAAAGCGAGGGGACGTTGCCCTTGGAATACTCGATCTGCTTAAAAGGCGTATCGTTCTCCTACTCCGGAGAACAGGAAAACCAGGTTTTGCATGGAATCAACATCGATATTCCCCAGGATAGAGTCACCGCCCTGGTTGGACCGTCTGGCAGTGGAAAATCTACAATTGCAAAATTAATTACCCGCTTTTGGGATGTCGACGAAGGTGTAATTTACATTGGAGGGGTGGACATAAGAGAAACTCCGCTTACAGAGCTATTCAAGATGGTCAGTTTTGTCACGCAGGACAATTTTTTGTTTAATTGTTCCCTGAAGGAGAATATACGGCTTGGTAAACCCACTGCTTCTGATGAAGAAGTGTTCCAGGCAGCACGGTCCGCATGTTGCGAGGAATTTATCAAGGAACTTCCTCATGGGTGGGACACCCCTGCAGGTGAAGCAGGCAAACGGCTTTCCGGTGGCGAGAAGCAACGCATTTCCATTGCCAGGGCGATTCTTAAAAATGCGCCAATAGTTATTTTGGATGAAGCTACAGCTTTTACTGATCCCGAAAATGAGGATAGTATCCAGCAATCCATCATGGCCTTGGCCAAAGACAAAACATTATTGGTGATTGCCCACCGGCTTTCAACAATTCGAAACGCCGATCAGATTGTCGTCATGGAAAACGGCAACGTTGTTGCTGCCGGAAAACAGGCGCAGCTTCTGGAGAGTTGCGAGCTATATAAGCGCCTCTGGAATGCTCATATTGGGGCGCGGAATTGGGCAATATCTTCTGGTGAAAGCGAGGAAATCCGTTATGCTTAAAACTATCAGACGAGTTATTGCCTGGATTGGTCCCTATCAAGGACGGCTACGCCTTGGTATGGTGTGCTCCTTCCTGGCCAGTTTGTTTGCAGCTGCTCCAATAGTAACTGCCGCTTGGGCTCTCAGTCAGGTAATATCAGATATGCGGGGAGAAGCTCCTTTCAAAACAGAGGTAATCTGGGTTGCGTTCCTGGTCATAGCCGGGTCCACTCTGCTGCGCTACCTGCTGTCCTATGGCCGGGCACGGTTACAGGACAGCATCGGAACTGAAGTGGCTGCCAAAGAAAGAATTGGCATCGGCGATATGCTTAAACGCGTTTCTTTGGGTTATTTTGAAAAGAATAGCACCGGAGAAATCCTTGCTGATCTCACCGGAGAATTTACCCAGCTCGAAACCAATGGTATGAAGATGATTGATGCATTTGTCAACGGATATATTAATTTTTCAGCGCTTGTCCTGTGTCTTGCTGTATTCAGCCCACCAGCTGCACTGGTGGCTGTGGGTAGTGCGCTACTCTCCACTTTTGCACTGATAGGATTAAACCGACAGAGCCAGAAGAATTCTCCAATTAGCCGACAGGCTAACGAAGTACTAACGGAAACTATTATTGAATATGTCCGTGGGCTACCGGTGGTCAAATCTTTTGGACAGGAAGGGGCAGCCATCCAAGCGCTGCGCGATGCATGTCAGCAAAGCCGCAAGGTCAATATTGCTATTGAAAAAGCTTATCAGTCCTGGAATATGCTACACATTTTTGTCTTAAAGCTGGCTTCAGTAATCATGGTGTTGTTAACAGCTTTTTTCGCAATGGGAGAAGCGATGACCCTGACCCACTTTCTGATGATGGCTATGTTTGCGTTTTCCATGTTCAGAGGAATTGAAGTGGTCATAGAATCGGCGTATGCACTGGGAATGTTTGGCGCTGCTCTGGACAAAATAGATCAGCTTAAGCAGGTCGACTTCATTGATCTGGATGGTAGAGATGTTTCCCTATGCGCCTATGATATTTGCTTTAATCATGTTTCGTTTGGCTACGGTAACAAGGAGGTGATCAGGGATGTAAACTTCACCGCCCTTCAGAACAGGACAACTGCCATCGTCGGACCATCGGGTGGTGGGAAAACCACTCTCTGTCGTCTGATGATGCGCTTTTACGATGTAAAAAGCGGGAAAATAACTGTGGGCGGACACGATGTGCGAGAGTTCACCTGCGACAGCCTCCTGAGAAACTTTAGTATGGTGTTTCAAAATGTCTATCTGTTTAGAGATACAATACGTAATAATATTCGCTTCGGCAAACCCGACGCCACAAAGAGTGATATAATGGCTGCGGCCAAGGCTGCTTGTTGCCATGAATTTATCATAGCCCTGCCAAATGGCTACGATACGATGGTCGGAGAAGGCGGTTCCTCGCTTTCGGGTGGTGAAAAGCAAAGAATATCTATTGCAAGAGCCATATTGAAGGATGCGCCGATTGTGATTTTAGATGAAGCGACAGCCAGCATAGATCCTGAAAACGAACATTTGATTCAACAGGCGCTGTCGGCGCTGACTCGGGGCAAGACAATTATCACTATAGCCCACAGACTTGCAACAATTGAAAGCGCAGATCAAATTTTAGTGGTCAATCAGGGCCGAATAGCCCAAAAGGGAACGCATCGGGAATTGATGAGCCAAGAAGGTATTTACAAGAATTTTGTGTCACTCCGGGAAAAAGCGGAAGGCTGGAGAATTGCCTGAGACATATCCATTCCTTAAAACAGCAAAATAGATCGATTGCCACAAAACCGGTATCTGCCGGAGGATGGTTTCTCGTGATTTGAACGGCTGAAACTTGCAGGAGCCTTCTGTTTTGGTTTTGTATTGAAGGAGGCCTCAGATTGAATCTTTCAAGTTCTCAAGCTCACTATATCAAAGCAATTTACGAGCTTTCCTCCGTAGGAGGAGGCGTGCGTATTTCAGATATCGCGGTTAAGCTTAATGTTACAAAAGCTAGTGTTTGTATAGCAATGAAGGTATTGGAAAAGAAAAAGATGGTGTATCGGAATGCTGACAAACTGGTTTTTCTAACCCAAGATGGTGAATATCAAATAATATTGACTTTGGATAAGGTGGCGATCATCCGAAAGTTTTTGACCGATGTGCTCGGCGTCCAACAAAGAATAGCAGACATCGACGCCTGTTCAATTGCGCACGTTATCAGTGTTGAAACACTCTGTTCCATATGTCGCTTCACCAACTTAAAATGTCCGAAAAACTGTTATATAAAAACGGATGTCTGTTCCCGGTAAAAGTTTTGATTCTGCTGGATGGGTACAACATTATCGTGCAATCGTGGTTTTACGGGTCTGGGCTGCCATATTTATTGTTAGATTTTTACTAAATAGCAAGCTGGCTGAAGATTAGTTTTATCTGAGTTAAAAGAGAATCTAATTGGCAAGGATACTCCTGGCAGCGCATGTCTACAAATCAATAAGCAAAATTTATAAATTTCACCAAGGTTCCTTATAAAAGGGACTTTTTTTATAGATATTTTATAGATATTATAATATAGTATTATTACATGTTATATTACACCCAACAGCGAACCTCACAGTACAGGTTAACTGTTGAATAGGATTTAGTTATGTTATGACAACAATAGAGAAGGAATTTGTGTTCATCTAATAATTGCTGTTCAAATGTTAAACCTTAATACTAGGGGGTTGAAAAATGAAAAAAAGAACGAGAAAGATACTCATTTTATCTGGCATAATAACCTCAATGGTTCTATTAGTCTATTTTGTATTTGATTTTAACAATATAAGTATCTTACAAACAAGCCTGTTTAAATCAGTAGCCAGATTTTTCAATATTATTTTCACCGGTAATATCGTTTTAATAGCATTCTTCATTTTCGTGGAAAATAAAAATCCATCGAGAACAATAGCCTGGCTTTTAGTCTTGTTTCTAATACCCTGGCTCGGTTTTGTTCTTTATATTGTACTCGGCAGAAATACCTTTAAGCGCAAAAAGAGTAAGCAAAAGCATTTAAGTGATCAGCAGCGTTCCAAAGATATTGCCCAATATCAGAGTGAGTTGTTTAGTGAAATCGACGTTTTTAATAATGAGAAAAAACTAAATAACAAGCTGGTTAACCTGCTGCTGAAAAATTCAAATGCTATCTTTACTGTTAACAATTCCCTTGAAATTCTGACAAACGGACAAGCCACCTTCAGCTCGATCATAGATGCAATTAAAAAAGCCGAACATCATATTCATTTAGAGTACTTCATTATTAAAGATGATGAGATCGGCAGAGTAATCAAGAACCTGTTGATGGACAAAGCCCAAGCAGGTGTTGCTGTCCGTGTGATATACGATTCAGTAGGATGTTGGAAACTGAGTCAACAATATTTAACTGACCTGAAAGAGGCAGGGGTCGAGGTATTCGCTTTTTTCCCGGTTATTTTCCCAATCCTGTCCGAGGATTTAAACTACCGTAATCATCGCAAAATAATAGTGATAGATGGATCTGTTGGCTTTGTCGGCGGATTGAATATAGGTGATGAATACCTGGGCCGAAGTAAAAAACTGGGCTTCTGGAGGGATACCCATTTAAGAATAGAGGGCGAAGCAGTTCTGTCTTTGCAACGCACATTTTTGAATGACTGGGCTTTTGTTTCTCAGCAGTCAATACCGGAGAGCCGGGAGTACCAGCCCGTCAGCCAAGAATACGGCAGCAGTATTGTACAGATTGTCGAGTCAGGTCCCGATTCGGATTGGTTTGCTATCCTCCAGGCCTATTTTCAAATGATTTCCAGTGCAGAAAAAAGAATATGGATTACAACTCCATATCTGGTGCCCCAGGAAGGGGTAATGCTGGGCCTGAAGACGGCAGCACTAAGCGGGGTTGATGTCCGAATAATAATACCTGATAAAGCCGATCACTTTTTTGTCTATTGGGCTTCTCAAGACAATATTGAAGAGCTGTTAGAGGCTGGGGTTAAGATCTATCAGTATAAAAATGGCTTTATTCACTCCAAGATCATTATTGTAGACGGCATCTGTGCTTCGGTCGGAACAGCAAATTTAGACTATCGTTCGCTGGAAATAAACTTTGAGGTCAATGCTTTTATCTATGATGAGCAGGCCATCAATACCCTGGAAAGTGATTTTAGTAATGATATTGCCGATTCCCAGGAGATAATGCTGAGTGTGTTTAGAAACCGAAAATGGTACTACAAGGTTCTGGAAGCTTCAGGACGGCTGGTATCTCCTTTGCAGTAAAGCCGCAATACAGTGTAATTAAATGTTGTAAATAAAGTAAAATCAACCTGAGGTTGATGTTGCAAACAACTACTTCATTGCCTAAAGTGGATTACTGGCATAAGGTTTAGCAGAGGGTGGTGAAAACAATATGGACCAATACAAAGTGGGAAGATTTATTGCCAGACTGCGTAAAGAGCATAACCTGACTCAAAGAGCATTGGCAGAACAACTGCGAATTACTAATCAGGCGGTTTCAAAATGGGAACGGGGTGAAAACCTGCCTGACTTGGCCTTGTTAATGGAATTAGGTAGAATATTTGATGTTACTGTTGATGAGATACTCAATGGCGAAAGAAAAGCAGAGGCAGAGAACTTAAAAACAGCCGGCTCAAGCAGCGGCTATGAGCAGATAGATATCAGGCCAAAGGCCGGCTCAGATCGGATAATACTGATTGCACTTGCTATAGCTTTATATGTGGTATCTCCTCTGAGTTTCTTTGATTTTAACAACAATATTTTTCTAAAATTCGCTGCTTTTATAGTTATAATAAGCTTAGGGGTTTTGATTCAAATGTTCAGTTCTCCTGATAGTAAGAAAAGTAACAGAAAACTGATCGAGGATGGCTCTTTATCCTCAATTATCTACGGTTTTGCTACCTTAATATACTTTTTGCTGGGTTATTTTAGGGGATGGTGGCATCCAGGCTGGCTAATATTCGTTGTCGCCAGCATAGTTATTCAGCTAATTGCCTTGTATAATAAACACCGCAGTTAAGTACAATTATGGCAGTTGGCAGGGTGTTATTGAGAATTGGAGGAAAAAATGTATATTAGAGATATTGGAAAAAAGATTGGAGCAGGTCGCACTGCGGTAATATACGAGTATGGCCAAGATAAAATAGTTAAGCTATTTAAGGTCGGTTTTCCGTCAGCAGCTGTGCAGCAAGAGTATCAGATCGGCAAACTGGTCAGCAGTATGGCGGTGCCGGCACCTCAGGTTGGCAGCCTGGTCAAACTTGATGGTCAGGAAGGTATTGTTTATCAAAAGATAAGCGGTTTTACACTATTGGAACAGTTGATTCGATCCTTTGAGAAAGCTGCCACTTATATTGAGAAGTTTGTTCAACTGCATGTCAAAATTCATAGCCTGCAGTCAAGCTGTTTGCCTGATGGCCGGCAGAAACTGGTTGATAAAATAGCGAGCCAAAAACTTCTTCAGGATAGTATCAAAGAGCAGTTACAGGCTGGTCTGAGTGATTTCCCTGCCGTCAACAGTCTGTGCCATGGAGATTACCATCCCGATAATATTATTTTGCACAACGGACAATTGATTGTTATCGACTGGGTCGATGCCTACTATGGGTATCCGCTGCTGGATGTAGCCAGGACCTATCTGCTGATCTCAACTCCGTATGTACAGGTTCATGTTGACACAGGTACGATAAGCGAGATGCAGAAGGTTTTGGCCGGTAAATACCTGGAGGAATATTACAGCTTAAGGCCTTTTAGCAGAGAGGATTTTAACAGAGCTTTAAAAATAGTTGCGGCAGCAAGACTGGCTGAGAACGTTCCCAATGAGCAGGAATGGCTGCTTAGTATAATCCATGATCGCAGCCCATCACCGATATCTGTTTTTTCGATCAAAGGCTGAAGTCATTTGAAAGATTAGCGGACTGAGCGTCAATAATCCGATTAGATTGGGCAGGGCCATTAATCCATTGCAGGTATCAGCTAAACTCCAGACCAGATCTAAAGATAAAAGCGAACCTGTAAAACACTGCCCAATGAAAATCAACTTGTACAAACGCATTACTTTTACCCCAGCGATAAATTCCAAACATTTTGATCCGTAGTAATACCATCCTAAAATTGAGGAGAAGGCAAAAAAAATCAATCCGACAGACACAATTATTGAGCCATAGGTAGGCAGAGACTGGGCAAAAGCACCCGCTGTCAGGGCTGCACCGGTTAGATTGTTGCTAACAATCATGCCGCCGGCATCATTAAAGGAGATAAGCCCTGAAACCAGTATTACCAGAGCAGTCATCGTGCAGATAATTAAGGTGTCGATAAATGATCCCAAAGAGCCGATTATCCCCTGTTTAACCGGGTCGTTATTAGTGGACGCTGCATGGGCTATGGCAGCACTTCCAAGACCTGCTTCATTGGAAAAAACCCCTCGGGATACCCCGAATCTGATTACAGTACCCAACACTCCTCCACCTACTGCCCGGGCGCTGAAGGCGTTTCGGAATATCATGCCAAAGGCCGCCGGAATGGCAGGGGCATTGCTGTATAAAATATAAAAAGCCCCTGTCAAATAGATGATTGCCATAGCAGGTACTATTTTATCGGTTACCCGGGCAATGCTTTTGATACCGCCGAAAATAACCAGCCCGGCAGCTACCGAGATAGCTATCCCCGATACTATATGGCTGACCCCAAATGAGCTGTACAGCGATTCAGCAACCGAATTGGCCTGAACCATACTGCCGCTGCCAAACGAAGCTGTAAAACCAAAAAAAGCGTATAACCAGCCCAGCCAGGTCCAATTAGAGCCATACTGATCTTTCATGCCCTTTTTTATGTAGTACATCGGGCCGCCAGATTTTTCGCCGTGTTTATTGGTTACGCGATACCGAATGGCAAGTAAAGCTTCTGCATACTTACTAGCCCCTCCAACCGCAGCAGTAACCCACATCCAGAACACTGCCCCCGGCCCCCCGGAAACTATTGCTGTGGCAACACCTGCGATATTTCCGGTACCTATTGTAGCGGCTAAAGAGGTCATCAGAGCCTGAAAAGGGGTGATGTCCCCATTTTTAGCCTTGGTTTTACTGAAAAGCAGCTTGAAAGCATATCCTAACTTGCGGAACTGAATAAATCTGGTCCCCAAAGACAGCAGTAGGCCTGTGCCAACTATAAAGAGAATCATCAATCCTCCCCAGGCCAGTTGATTTACTGTTTCAATAATTGAAGTGAAAGCTTGCATGTTGCTCCTCCGGTTATCTCCTGTGCAACGGGAATTATACTTGTTATAAAGGTATGGAAATTTCAGGCTTTAGATTCCTGTAAAATATAAAAATCAGCCTGAACCCTGTTTTAGAGGATTCAGGCTGATAACTGTCCTGGCTTAGTTTATTTAGTTCCGCTATGATTTTTAATAATTCGTTCTATTTCACCGACACATCCACCGCAGACTGTTCCAGCACTGGTTGCTTCCTGAACCTGCTCCAGGGTAGCTGACCCCTTTTTTACAGCAGCTATAATTTCTTCTTCAGTAACATCCAGGCAATGACATATCATTTTCATTCTTAATTCTCCTATCTGGCTAATTAAGCCTAAGAGCTCTGCTCATTTACAGATTGAATTCTAGCAATTCAACATAAGCCCTAATAATGATTATTTTTTACTGCTGACCATAATTTATACCGTAACTGTGGCTTAAATTCTGACACTTCCTTTTCAGTATCATCAATAAGGTACTGCACTCAGGCTTTGTCTTAGTTTTAATAGAATTTAAACAAAAGTTAAAATTATATTGACAAATTAACAGGAAATTAATAAAATGTATGTAAGTAATCACTTACATGTATTTTGCATATGTATTTAATAAGTTCGAAAATGGAGGAACGTGATTATGCGCTTAAAAGACAAGGTGGCAATCGTTACCGGTGGAGCTAAAGGTTTAGGTGAAGCTATGGCCCGGCTGTTTGCTGACGAAGGAGCTAAAGTGATAGCTGTTGATATGAGTGAGTTGTCATATGAAAATGAAAAAGTAGAGGGCTATATTTTAAATGTTACCAATCGGGAAGAGGTAGTTAAGTTCTACAATTATGCAGTTAATAAATATGGCAGGATAGATATTTTAGTCAATAATGCAGGCATAACCAGAGATGCCTTGACTCGCAAAATGACTGATGAGATGTGGGATACAGTCTTAAATGTTAACCTTAATGGCGTATACAATTTAACCAGACACATTGGCCCTTACATGATGAAGCAGGGCAGTGGTTCTATTATCAATATCTCCTCGATAGTAGGTGAGTACGGGAACATTGGTCAGGCAAATTATGCTGCAACAAAATCTGCCTTGTACGGATTGACTAAAACCTGGGCTAAAGAGTTTTCTCGTAAAGGGGCCAAAGTAAGGGTGAATTCGATATCCCCTGGCTATATCATGACAGATATATTAAAAACAGTTCCACAGGAGCTCCTTGATAAATTTGCAAAAATGACAATGCTCAAGCGGTTAGGAGAACCTGCTGAAATAGCTAATGCCGCTCTCTTTTTAGCAAGTGATGAGTCTTCATATGTTACAGGCCACAATTTGTCTGTTAACGGTGGGATGAGATTATAGGCTAAACAACTAACTTAAGAATTGAGGGGTAGCAGTGATTGATGTGAAAATTGGAATAATTGGAATAGGGTGCTATGTTCCAAAGCCACGTATGACTGCAGCCGAGATCTCTGCTGCAACAGGCGGCTACTGGTCAGTAGATGCCGTAAAGAATAAACTTGGAATCACCCAAAAAAGTATTCCTGGTGAAAATGACGGAACCCAGGAGATGGGGGTCAGAGCTGCCCGGGCTGCTCTGATAAATGCCAAGCTGGCAGCTACAGAAATTGATGTAATACTATGTATGGGTGAGGAATGGAAGGAGTATCCGCTAACAACCTCTGCTCTCTATATCCAAGGTGAAATTGGAGCGATAAATGCCTGGGGAATTGATCTGCAGAATAGATGCTGCACCACCGTATCTGCTATTAAGATTGCTAAGGATATGCTGATAGCTGACGAGACAATTAGCACTATTATGGTGGTAGGTGGTTATCGTAATGGTGATTTTGTTGACTATACTGATAAGGATATGTCGATGATGTATAATCTGTCTGCCGGTGCCGGGGCACTTATTCTTAAGAAAGGCTATCACAGAAATGCAGTGCTTGGCTCCCATATTATTGGCGACGGTACTTTGGCTCGAGATGCAGGTGTAGAGATAGGGGGAATTTGTAATCCCATTTCCTTAACCAATTTAAATAAGGCCTATAAGTCATTAAGAATAATGAATGCCAAAAAAATGAAAGCCAGGCTCAATCAAGTATCGATGATTAACTGGTTGAAATGCATTGATAAATCTCTTGAAAAATCGAAGATGACCAGAGCTGATATAGATTATGTAGCAGTTCTGCATTTTAAAAAGTCGATGCACGATTATTTGCTCAATGAATTAGGTGTTTCAGAGGATCAATCAATTTACCTCTCTGATTATGGGCATATGGGACAGGTTGATCAAATTTTATCATTAAAACTTGGTTTAGACACAGGTAAGGTCCAGGATGGATCTGTTATATTGATGATTGCAGCCGGGATAGGGTATGTCTGGGCATCAAATGTAGTGAAATGGGGTTTGGCCTAATGTCAACATTTTTGCAATTACTTTTTAGTTCATTGGAGTCGGGGAGTGTTTATGCACTTGCCGCATTGGGCATTATCATAATTTTTCGTACCAGTAGAATGACAAACTTTGCCCAGGGTTCATTGGGAATGGTGAACGCCTTTGTGGCAACTTTTATCTACATTTATACCGGAATTACTCCAATCATTGCTGCCTTACTGGGCATGGTCAGTGCTTTAATTTTAGGTATTATAGTTGATTTAGTCATTATGCGCAGAGCGAAAAAAGTTTCACCGGTTTCCAAGCAAATAATAACGTTTGGTTTAATCATGTTGCTGCTGGGGCTGGCCCCAATGATTTTTGGCACAAGTCCACTGTCCTTTCCTCGCTTTATTATAAAAGGGGCTTTTACAATAGGCGGAGCCAGTGTTACTTATAATGCCCTGTTTAATATTATAGTCGGCTTAACAATAATGCTATTATTATTTTATTTTTTACAAAAAACAAAATGGGGCTTAGCAGTAAGGGCAACTGCTTCCAATGAAGTGACTGCCCAGTTAATGGGGGTGCCAACTAAAACTGTAACGATGGGTGCGTGGGCGGTAGCTGCAGCTTTAGGAACCTTGGCTGCTCTTATGTTAGCTCCAGCGATAACTGTCAATGTCTCAATGATGGATAATGTCCAGGTTAATGCGCTTATTGCCTGTGTTTTAGGAGGTTTTCAAACCTTTTATGGCCCTGTTATTGGAGCCTATGTCATAGGATTCACCAGAAATATGTTGACTTACTATATATCATCTACCTGGGGTGGGGCAATTCTATACATTTTGTTTTTAGTTTTTATCGTATTCAGGCCCAATGGAATTATAGGCAAAAAGAGAATTAAAAAGGTTTAAGGCAGGAGTGAAGTGATGAAACAACTATTGAAAAACCCATATTCTCAATTTGCTCTTTTCATTATATTAATGGCTCTTGCACCAACCCTGAAACAGTTGGGACTGTTGAACAGTTCAACAGTAATAATTTTAGGTACAGTAATGTTTTACTCAATAGTGGGTATTGGACTCAATGTACTGTTGGGTTACTCAGGTTTAATATCACTGGGTACTGCGGGTTTCATGGGGCTTGGCTCTTATTTATCTGCCTATTGCACCCAGGATTTAGGGCTATCTTTCTTTCCTTCATTAATAATATCTGTAACTGTTCCATTGGTAATAGGATTAATAATTGGTTTAATTTCACTTAGGATTGAAGGCTATTATTTGGCAATTGCCACCCTGGGGATATCCGAAATTCTGAGACAGGTTTTTGCTGAAATGGAGTTCGTTACTGGCGGGTTTTCCGGAAAAAATGCCGGCTATCCCCAGCTGTTTGGAATAATAAAGCTTAACCGGCAAATGACTTATATTCTGATAGCAGCTTTCCTCCTGGCCATCCTGATTTTCACTTACAACTTTATTAAATCAAGAACAGGCCGAGCCTTACTGACGATGAGGGGCAGTGAAGCTGCAGCTCAGGCTATGGGAATAAACCTTTTAAAATACAAGTTAATTGCATTTGCCACAGCAACTCTTTATGCAGGAATTGGTGGAGTTTTATACGTTCATTTTATAAGGTTCTCCTATCCATCTGGCTGGAATCTAACTCTATCGCTGCAGATCCTGGCCTGTATTGTTATAGGGGGCATGAGGACGATCTCTGGTCCGGTATTTGGGGCATTTGTTGTTTTTGGAGTACCCGAATTGATTCTTAAGCGACTACCTGTAATCGGTAGTATTGATGGCTTAGCGTACATTTTTACCGGTGTGCTGATAATTGTGGTTATTCTGTTTTACCCTAATGGCCTTATTTACCTGGGTAATGATCTTCAGAGTCTGTTCAGAAAAAAGCGGGTGAAGAATAATGGCTGATAAATTATGTTTGCAGATTGAGGATTTAACAATCTCATTCGGTGGAATTAAGGCAGTAGACCACCTGAACTTCAGCGTTATGGAGGGAGAAATATACGGTTTAATTGGCCCAAATGGTGCAGGTAAAACTACTGTGTTTAATTGCATTACCCAGTTTTACAAACCGCATTCAG
>JANQLZ010000003.1 GCA_028280325.1 Bacillota bacterium | reverse complement strand
GGTTAATCAGTTTGCTGTAGAGATAGACATCGGGCTGGCTAAAATTGTTGCCGTTAAACTCTGCTACTGAAAACCATTTCACTCCACTGTTTTCATCTTTTTTTGCTACAAGTTTTTCTTGTTCATCGGTTACAAGGATATAGGCTATTGAAAGATGTAAATGAGTACTGATATAGCTGCCTCTTTTCCAATGGCCGCCTACAGGTAAAATATCCAGCGATGCAATTTCTGGAACCAGCGGTACTACAAAATTAACACCAGTTTCTTCTTTGGCCTCCTTGATGGCAACCTGTAATAAGTCTGTTTCTCCGTCAGCATGTCCTCCGGTCCAGCTCCAGGCATTTAATATATTATGGTGAACCAGAAGCACTTTATTCAACTGCTTATTCATAACAAATCCTGAACTGGTAATATGGGCAAACTCATTTTCTCTAAGAAAAATATTATGTGGAAACTGTTTTATGTACTCAAGTATCACCTTTTTATCTTGGCTTTCCTGCTCATTAGTGGCAATATAATTCTTAATCTGCTCAATACAATCCATCTGAATCTCCTTAAATAATCTCTAATAGTATTTTAACTTGATTGGTTTTAGTTTTAAACTACTAAACTAAGCTCGCTATTAATTGCTCTAAGAAGTTTTACCAATATCGTCATAACAGCAATTGGGTTTGGGGAAATATAAGGGTAGCATTGATTATGATGGAGGAATAAAATTGGTTATTGATAATAATAAGAAAATACATATCCCACGTTCACTGTGGTTTAGTGATATTGAACAGCCTGAATTTCCTGTGTTGACAGACAAACAGAGCAGCGATATAGTGGTTATTGGCGGGGGTATCGTTGGGGTAACAACTGCCCTGCTGTTGCAGGAAGAAGGCTACAACACTATTCTGGTTGAGTCCCGCAGATTAGCCTGTGGAGCAAGCGGCCATACATCGGCCAAAATAACTACTCAGCATCAGGCAAAATACACAGAACTGATTAAAAAACTGGGCAAAAGTAAAGCTACCCACTATGTCGAGGCCTCGCAGGCCGGGGCTGAGCTGATTAAAGAATTGATTAAAAAATATAATATCAAATGCGATTATCAGGAGCTGCCGGCTTATGTTTATACTGTGGAAAAAGACAACTTAGCCCAACTGCAAAAAGAACAGGCGTATGCAGCAGAAATCGGCCTCAACTACCAATATAAGAAACGCATCCCCTCACTGCCTTTTGCCATTGCCGGGGGGCTGGAACTGCCGGGACAGGCTCAGTTTAATCCGGTTAAATACATTTTCGGTCTGGCAGAAGCCTTTGTGAAAGCCGGTGGCAGAATATATGAGAACTCACGGGTTTATAAGTTTAAACTCGGCCAGTCGAATTGGGTGTTTACTCCTGAGGGACTGATTGACACCAGAAAAATAATTGTAGCTACCCATTTTCCGATATATGATTTTTACAGTGCTTTTCCAGCCCGTATGTACGGTGAGCGCTCCTACATTGTCGCTCTTAAGCCCAATGCCCCACTGCCCAAAGGCATGTTTATAAGCCTTGAACGCCCGATCTTATCGTTGAGAACAATGAAATACCAGCAGCAAACCCTAATACTGGCCGGAGGTAGTGGGCACAGAACCGGGGCTTATAAAAAACACAAATCACCTTATGAAATTATCTTTACCAACATTATTAATTACTACCCCAAATCAGAGATCGTCAGCCAATGGTCGGCGCAGGACTATATCACATTAGATAAAATGCCTTATGTCGGCAAACTAGCTCCCTGGCGCAGGAATGTTTTAGTGGCAACCGGATATGCCAAATGGGGTATTGCTCTGGGCTCAGGATCGGCATTGTTATTGCGAGATCTGGTGATTAATGACCGACATCACTGGGAAAATGTTTTTTCGCCAAACAGATTAGACATGCTCTACAGTTTTGGGGCACTTTTAAACAACGGATACCAGTATCTTAAGCATTATATCGGGGATAGAATTAGCCATAAAACCTGTCATATGAGAAAAATACCCGCCGGACACGGTGGCATTGTCAATATTAATGGCAGGGCTGTCGGCGTGTTCCACCACCCTGACGGGATGTTTTTTGGTATTAAACCCTACTGTACACATTTAGGATGTATGCTTCATTTTAACCGGGCTGAAATGAGCTGGGACTGCCCCTGCCATGCCTCTCGTTTTACCTATGACGGCCGGGTCATTGAAAGCCCAGCCAATAGAGATTTAGAAAAAATAGATTTGGAAGGCTTAATTTAAATATGTATAAAAGAAAGGTAAACTCCCACAGAAGATTTTTTGAAGGGTGGTATTTTCGGTTAACCGACCCTATCAGAAAAAAGTCGCTGGCCCTGATACCGGGGATTTCCTTAGGTACCGACAGCCATGCCTTTGTTCAGATTATTACCGATGAGTGTGAAACAGACTATCATAGATTTGCATTAAGCGAATTCAGCGCCAGTAAAAAACCGCTGATAATTAAAGTGGGCAGTAATCTATTTAGCACCGAGCACCTGCAGCTCAATCTGACTGGTAAAATAAATGTCAAGGGCTTGGTGAAATTCACTGACCTGTCTCCGCTTCGATTTAATCTGATGGGCCCCTTCGGCTTGCTGCCTAATCTGCCCTGTTACCATCAGATAATCAGTATGAAGCATTATGCCAATGGCACCCTGTCGGTAAACAATAAAACATGGAATAGTGCGGAGATCGGCTATATAGAGACCGATAAAGGACATTCCTTTCCACACGGGCATATTTGGCTGCAGTGTAATACCTTCACAGACCATGAACTGAGCTTATCGCTTGCTGTATCAGAGATAACCTGGCGCAGGCGCTCTATTCCAGTGTGCTATGCGCTTTTAACTACCCCACAGCAGAACTACTACCTGACTACCTGGCTGGGAGCAAAAACAAAATTAATTGCCTACCAGGGTCGCACCTTGCAGGTTGTCATTCAGCAGCGCAGCCTGGCTTTAACAGTAGATGTTTTGCTGCCAGAGAATTATACAGTTGATAATCAGCTATTAGTTTCACCCGTAAACGGCGACATGCATTCCCATGTCAACGAAATTCTTACTGCTGATATCCGGCTCAGCCTGACTAAAAATAGTAAAAAAATACTGACTGCCGATGGAATAATGTGTGCTGCTGAAATAAACAATATCGAAATCTTGTAAAGCCATGACCATTGCTCTGATTGTTTTTTTAGCTGCAATCAGATAAAATTTTAATATAGAGATATTGCAATATACCTGATTAGGGAGTGATGGAATTGGAGCAGCGCATCGGATTTTTAGCTAGAATTAAAGAAGCTGTCAGCAACTTTAGCTTTGCCAATACAATTATCAGAGAACGAGCCAAAAAAGCTCTGAAGTATTTTTTGCTGTTGGTTTTATTTATTAGTGTTTTTAACAGCATCTATGCTTTCACTGTAACAAAAAGGACTTTCATCAATTTAAGTTCGGAAATAGAAGCAGAAACTCCCAACTTTGAGATTAAAGATGGAATCTTGTTTGTCGACAGCGAGCAGCCGATTATTTTAGATGACCACAGTCTGATTGTAATTGATACTACGGGCTCTACTACTCTGGCCCAACTGAAGGCTCAGACAACTAATAAAAATATCATACTGGTGGATTCCAAGAAAATATATTACTACTCCCCCAGTGAGCAATTCAAGAATCAAACTCTGGAACTTGCTAATTTTCAGACAGATTTGAGCAAACAGCAGATCATCGATTACCTCTCGAGTTCCTCAATGATACCTACATTATTTGCCGTAATTGCGATTTTCGTCACTTTTATCGGAAAAATGCTTGGAACTTTAGTAGCCTGGATTATTGCCTCTATTGCGGCTTCAGCTAAAAAAGTTCCTGTGACCAGTGCTCAAACATATTCCCTTGCTCTGTATGCTCTAACAGCTCCCTCTCTGATTAAACTGATTACCAACGTCTTTCCGAATATACCTTTCTTTACATTGTTTTATTACGGAATACTGGTGTTTTACTTAATCAGGTATTTGGATGAAATAAAAAACAACAGAGCACCGCTGGAAGTAAACGATAACTCCTTTGTTATTGAGTAGGAGTTACGATAGTTGAACGATAGTTTTGCTAAAAAGCATGCTGTAGGGAACGCATTTTATGCGTTCCTTTTAGATTGCATTTTTGCGGTTTAGAAACTGCATCTGATATTGACGTACAATCGGGTTGTTAAGAAAATAGTATTTTTAATAATCCGGCAATAATCCACAACATACCTGGTTCACTTCGTCAGATGTAATATTTTTTTGCGTAAAATGTAGGAATAGGTTTGATTATGGGAGCGTCAGTGGAAAAAAGCAACAACCCTATTGACACTAAAATAATACCATAGTAATATTATAGTATGGAAATAATATGGACATAGTATTACTAGGCTAATTTCAATGAAAGGAATGATTGTAGTGAACGACAATAATACTCAAGAGAAAATTACTTTTAATATCAATATCATGGAACTGGCAAAAATCGATTATTTGGTTTCAAACGGCTTTTACAGCAATAGAAGCGACTTTCTGCGTACGGCATTACGCAATCAGCTTACTCAGCATCAAATCTTTGTTTCTGATGAAGCAGTAAAGGAAAAACTGGACACCTCAACCCGAGGCAATACCTCATTTAAAGGTATCGGAATTCTCCATTTAGGCAAAGAAGATTTACTTAACAGGGCAGTGCTGCGTAATACCAAAATCGATATACTGATTTTTGGTTCTTTATTTATCGATAAAAAGGTTGATTTGGAACTGTTTAAAAAATCAGTTAACTCAATTAAAGTCTATGGTGTACTGAAAGGCCCCAAAGAGATTGTCAAATACGTCAAAAGCTTAAATCAATAGAACTGATTGATGGAGATGATCTGATGAAAAAAGATAATCTTTTTAACAAAGACTTTACCCTTCTCTGGCTGGGCCAGACTGTTTCAGAGATTGGCAATGGGGCGGGTTACATCGCCTTGCTGTGGTGGGTTACAACAGAAGGATCGGTACTGGCGCTGGGTACTTTAGCTATGGTCAAGGGAATTGTGGCAGTAGTGACAGCTCCCTTTGGTGGGGCTCTGGCTGACAAACTAAACCGCAAACATATTATTGTTATAACTGATTTTTTACAGGGCCTGATCTACGCCGGATTAACCTATTTAGCTTTTACTTCCCGACTGACATTGCCTGCTGTATATACCAGCGCAGCTCTATCTTCGGCAATTGCTCAACTGTTTATGCCGGCAGTAGGTGCTTCACTGCCATTAATCGTACCGGCAAAATACTTATCGCAAGCTAACTCTCTGAGCCAAATGTCCTCCAGCATCTTTAAAATAATCAGCTATGCTGCCGGTGGTCTGGGAGTCGCATATTTTGGTATACCCCTGCTTTTACTATTCAACAGTGTTTCTTTTTTGATCTCTGCCTTTTCAGAGCTGTTTATTACCATTCCCCAAACCGCAACTTCTTCCAAACTCCCTGCCTTAAAAGATATTACAGCCGAGATCAAACTTGGCTTTCTCTACATTAAAGAAAACAAGGCCTTATCCGAGCTAATGTCATTTGTCATGATCGTTAATGTTGTTTTTGTGCCTTACTTTCTGCTGCTGCCCAAGTTTGTTAAAGAGTACCTGTCGGCAGGCAGTGAAATCTATGGATTTATACTCAGTGGACAAATGATTGGTTCCTTACTGGGTGCCGTCTTAATGTCTGCTGTCGCTGTCCCAACCAAGTATCCCAACGCCATCAAGTGGTGCTTATGCGCCATGGGTTTGGTGCTGCTGCCGTTGCCTTTTCTACCTGTCCAATACTGGCAACTCCACTTTATTACATTTATTGCGGTCGGTATATTGGCGATTATTTTTAATATCAATGCCATAACTATGATCCAGCGTACTACCCCCCAGCAGCATTTGGGCAAGGTTTTTGGGTTTATCAGCACCCTATCTAATGGCTTAACCCCGGCTGCCCAGGGTTTTACAGGATTTATAGCTAATTACATTGCCATCCCCATAATTTATTTGGCCAGCTCAATTGCAGCTGTATTCGCCGGCCTTAAATTTGCTGTTTCAAAATCTATGGTCTCCTGGCTGCTGAACAATACCGGTTCAACCGCAACTATAGAATGAAATATTTTCCAGGGTAATATTTTTTGATACAATTACATTATCTGGTTCTACCCTGGGCGAACCGGGCAACAATCAGTCAGGAAAAAAATACCAGTGCTCAATAAATTGATAAAACAGGGAGTAAAATATGATTAAGCAAAGAGTAAAAAAATTTTGGGAATATATCAATAATGCTGATTTTGACCAACTAACGGAAATAATGCTGGCAGACTCTAATGTTATTCTACCCAATACTAAGGAAATATTTAAAGGGTGTGATAACTATATTAGATTTAATAAAGATTATCCGGGTAGATGGTACGCCAGAGTCGAAAAACTGGTAGTGGCCGGAGACGACGCAATTTCAGCAGTAGAGATTACAAATGATCAGGGCACCAGCCTCTATGTAACTTCATTTTTCAAATTTGAAGGACAGATGATCAAAGAAATAACAGAGTACTGGGGAGAAAATGGTGAGGCTCCTTCATGGCGGAAAGATAAAGGTTATTCAGAAATAATATAATTAACGGGCTCCCTCAAACGGCAAATCCTGTTTGAGGGAGTTTTTATATAAAAAATACTTGACATTGTGTAAAGTTTACTTTATATTTATACTGGATTGGCTATAATCCTGAAAGGGAGATTCGATGAAGTTAAACAATAATATTCGACAATTAAGATTTCATAAAAATGAAATGTCACAGCAGGAGCTGGCAGACCTAATTGGGGTTTCCAGAATGACAATCTACTCTATTGAAAAGGGGAAATATGTTCCTTCTACAGTTTTAGCTCTTAAGATTTCTCAAGTTTTTGGTAAGCCTGTAGAAGAAATATTTTCACTGACAGATAATAACAGCACGGGGGTGAAGAACATTGAAAAATAAGAGGTTTATCAGAAATATATTTGGCATTATTTCACTGCTAATGCTGGCCTACTGTTTATTTGCCTATATATTTTTACAGTCGAGATTGACGATGGAATTGCCAGAACTGACAACCCAGCTTAGAACAATAGCTAACTTAACGGTTCCGGCACTGCTAATCGCAGGCCTGTATCATCTCTTTTTGCTGGTCAATGCCTTAAAAACACTTAAAGGAAAGTTCTTAAATTCAGTTTACATAGTCTTGGTCATTTTATCTGGAGCTACTCTGTTATCTGATCTAACGCTGTTATCAGATATTGGCAAAGAATATCCACTATGGGATGTTACACCGGAATGGCTGCTGCTATATGCCTTTACTGCGCTCCATATTTTGGTTAATATTTGGGGATTAATCTACGCCCAGCGCAATTACAGCGGTAATATCAGATTGTTTCAGCAATTAAAAAGTGAAAACGACACCTTGTTTTTGACAATAAACCATGTAGCTCTGTTGACCGGCCTGACTGGTATTTTTGGGATTATTTTTGCTGCCCTACAGCTTTACACCCCAGCTGAATATGTGCCTCAGTTAACAATAATGCTGGCCGGCTTAGCCCTGTTCCCGTTGATCCTGTTTGTAGTTTACTGGATTATAAAACTGGGCAGGAAACCACTCACTGAATGGCTGGATGAAAAGCAGGTAGCTGATACCGCATTAGGGGCCCTGATCAGTGCAGTAGTAACTATTCCGTTGTATGTATTCATTTCTGTGGTTGATTTAACGAACCTGGCCAATTTGCAGATATCGTTTTGGATACTGGCAGTCTTTTTCACACAGTTATCAGCTATTTCTACAGTAGTAATCGCCAGAAACAGATAACAACAGTAATAATAAGCCTGATTTCATAAGCTCGAAATCAGGCTTTTTTTATAGCCACTTACTCAATGGTAATTCTATGCAGGGCCTGGGTTAAATCATAGAGTATTTCTTCTAACGGTTCTATCCCCACTGACAGTCTGATTAATCCGTCAGTAATCCCCAGCTCCAAACGCTTTGCTTCGGGCATCGGTCGATGCGAGGTTGAAACCGGGTGAAGTAGGGTTGTAGCTACTCCCGCTAAACTGGGAACGTATTCTACCAACTTTAGATTGCGAATGAAACTGTTAGCAGCCGCCAAGCCGCCCTTAATCTCAAAAGACAGCATCCCGCCAAAGCCTCGATTGAACTGTTTTTGGGCAATACTGTGAGCCGGGTGTCTGGTCAGGCCCGGGTAATTGATATTGCCAACCGGTGGTTGATGCTCGAGCCACTGTGCAATGTTCAGGGCGTTTTCACAGGTTCTCTCCATGCGCAGCGATAGAGTTTTAATACCTCTCAGCACCAGCCAGGCATCAAAAGGAGCCAGTGATGCCCCGTATGACTTAACCTTTTCGTTTACTATTTCACAGAACTGCTTATCACTGAGCACCACCCCTGCAGTTACATCACTATGGCCATTGATGTATTTTGTCAGGCTATGAACGACAACATCAGCTCCCAGTGATATCGGCTGACAAACATAAGGACTGGCAAAGGTATTATCGACAATAACCTTAGCATCATACTGATGAGCTAAAGAAATTAACAGCTCCAAATCTGCTACCTTCATAGTGGGGTTGGTGATGGTTTCAAGATACAGCACTTTTACCTCACTAGAAAGATGCTGTTTAACCTGGTCGTGATCTAAAACGTCAACAAACTTTACGTTTATTCCCAGATCGGGCAGGTCACGCGTTAACAGCGTATAAGTACCGCCATAAACCTCATTGCTGGCCAGCACTGTTTCGCCTGCTTTAACGCTTGCTAACAGGGCTGCTGCTATTGCTCCCATTCCTGAAGCTGTGGTAACTGCTCTTTCCGCCTGCGCTAATTCAGCTAGGGTTTGAGCCAGCATTTCTCTGTTGGGATTATTATACCTGGAATAAATATAACCCTTATTATTGGTCAACACCTCGTCGACCTGATCAATATCTTTAAATGTAAAAACCGATGTCTGATAAATGGGCGGCACTTCCGGTCGGGTAACTACATCAATTTCATCTTTTCCGGCATGAACTGCAATTAAATCAAATTGAGAATGTGATTTCATATATACTACCTGTAACTTTCTTCTAATTCTATTCCTAAGCCATCTGCAATACGGTTTACATAATTGAAGTAGGCAACTATTTGGTTGATATCGAAAATATCGCGGTCTGAGAAACCTGCCTGACGCAGCTTGTCTATATCCTGTCTCTCAATTGAATAAGGCTTGCGAGTTAATTTTTCGGCATACTGAAGCATGGCTTTTTCTGCCACAGTAATCTCGGCCTGGCGGTAGTCTTTAGAGATTGTTTCTTCTAAAGCTGAACTATTGCTTTCTCTACGAAGCGCCGCTCCGTGGTGCCTGGTTCAGTATACACAGTCGTTGGTAGCTGATACAGTAGTGGCTATCATTTCACGCTGAGCTCGCGATAAGCCAGAGGGCCCAAACATTATCGTTCTATAAAGATTTAAATGGGCTTCCATGGCATCAGGATGAAGACTGTGCACTTTGAGAATATGGGCGACTTTTCCCGCTGCTTTTCCATTTGTAATCAGATTATACAAATCTTTGAGCTTACCTTCTGCTTCATTTTCAGGTATCATTTTAATAAAAGCCATTAGCATACCTCCATATTTTTTTTATTGTTTAACTATTCTCTGTTTTCATTCTTGTTTCCTTCCAGTCAGTCAAGAGAAATTGCTTAATACGTTGTGATATAAGGAAAAATAGCATTGCTTAGATGGTACAAAATGAGATTTATATCAGGCTTTAAAGCAAATACTAAAATCAACAGAAATATACACTACAGGGGTGTTGACATGACCCAAAAAATCAGCCTGCTGGCTATCGCAATAATACTTTTAGTTGTACTGTCGTCGATTATTTCAATTAATCCCAGATACACTATAAACCCGCCGCTATTCTCAGTAGTAAACGTCACCACAGCTACAGAATCGACCTCTCTGGTAGCCATAACAAATGACACCCAGGTAAAGGATTTAGCTGCAGATGACCAGCCAGGCACTTTTGTTTTGCGCGATGACAGTGGTAATCAGAGCTATATTGCCAATAACTCTATCGTCAGTTCAGATATTAATCTGTCAGTTCTTAACCAGGCCAGCAGTTATTCTGTTACCGTGGAATCGATCCCATATGATACCCAAAGAGTCTACGATTATGATAACTTAACTTGGGGTGAGGCCAAAACAACACCGGGAAAAACGGGGGAAAGTATTACCCTTTGGGAGCACACTGCGGAAAATGAGAAAAAAGCCGTTCTCGAAAACAGGGTTTCAGAACCTGTTCCGGAAACGACTGTTGTCGGCCGCAAAAAGGTATATTTAGATATTGATTACTCCCAAACAGTGGCCCTTGATGTTGAAGCTACTGCCTATACTGACACGATCACTGCGACTGGAATCAAACCCTACAAAGGCGTCATTGCCGTAGACCCCAAAGTGATTCCCTTATACACAAAAGTATACATTCCGGGATATGGCATGGCCACAGCCCTGGATACAGGTGGAGCAGTTAAAGGCAATATTATTGATCTGTTCTTTGAGGATGGTCAGGATGTCTGGGTTTTCGGTCGCAGAAATATTACGATTTACATTTTTAAATAGTTTTTTGCAGGAATGAGGTTGCTGACACCGAATCAAGCTATAATCAGTTGAGGAGGTAAAAGAATGAATATATCTGAACGTGCTCATAAATTGCATTTCAATTCTTTTGTTGTAGATACACACTGTGATACATTGATGAAAATCTGTAATTCATGGGAGCCGCGAGCTCGCCACCTTATGGGAATTGAAAAACCGTATGATGTCAGTCAGGAAAATGCCAGCCTGCATCTGGATATTCCTAAAATGAAACGCGGAGGTCTAAACCTTCAGTTTTTTGCAGTTTACCTGGAGCCCAAATACAAACCCTTCGGTTCATTAAAGCGTACCTTAGAAGGCTTTGATGCATTTTACCAGATGCTGGAGAAAAGTCCGGAGGTTAAATTTATTAAATCATACGAGGATGCTCTGGAAGCTCAAAAACAGAACAGCCTGGCAGGTTTACTCTCAATTGAAGGCGGCGAGGCCTTGGAAGGAAGCCTGAGCGCTTTAAGAATGCTTTATAAGCTTGGACTACGCTGCATTGGCTTAACCTGGAATCAGCGCAACCGGATCGCTGAAGGCGTTGGCGACTGCCTGAGTGGAGGCGGTTTAACCATTTTTGGACGCGAATTAATCCGTGAAATGAATAAACTTGGAGTTATAGTCGATGTTTCTCACCTTTCAGAACCAGGTTTTTGGGATGTAATTAAATACAGCTCCAAGCCAATTATTGCTTCTCACTCTAATGCCAAAGCCATATGTAATCATGTCCGAAACTTAACCGATGAACAGATTAAAGCATTGGCTAAAAATGGCGGAGTTATGGGTATGAACTTCTATCGATCTTTTGTTAAAGATGGCCAGGATGTTACGGTTGAGCATTTGATCGACCACATTGACCATATCTGCAACTTAGTGGGACCGGACCATGTCGGAATCGGTTCTGACTTTGATGGCATAACATCTGCTCCGGATGGCCTGGAAGATGTTAGCTGCATTCCGATCCTGACCGAAGGATTGGTTAAGCGCGGCTACGACGATGAATCAATTAAAAAGGTACTGGGCGAAAATTATATACGTGTCTTAAAAGAAACTTTGTAGTTAATTAAAGGGCTTGCTCAGGCAAGTCCTTTTTTATGGTCCTTATTCGTACTTGAGCTGTGCTTCCAAATCCCCCTCCTGCCAACCAATTGCCTGCCTATCACCCCACCAGCTGTTCCAGCCATTATTCAACAATGATTCAACTATTGCATAAACAATTAATATGTTAAACTGTTTGCATGCCAGTGTACAAGTTAGTTTTTTAACATATGATAAACAGAGGTGATCTACTTTGTTGAATTCTGATCAGGATCCGGTTGGTATTTTTGATTCCGGCGTCGGCGGCATAAGCGTTTTATGCACAGCTGTGAAAAATTTACCTAACGAGAATTATATATACTATGCAGACAGCGCCCATGCGCCTTACGGCACTCAGCCGATCACAGCGGTAAAAGAACACTCTTTTCGGGTAGCCAGGCTGCTGCTGGAAAAAAATATTAAAGCCCTGGTGATTGCCTGCAATACAGCTACCAGTGCAGCAGTCAGCGACCTGAGAAAGTCGCTGGCGATACCTGTTATTGGCATGGAGCCAGCTCTAAAACCAGCAATCGAAAACTACGGTAACGGAAAAATTATTGTCATGGCTACCCCGATGACTTTAGAAAACAGTAAGTTTGCAAAATTAATGAAGAAATATGGCTCAGCCAGGGATATTGTTCCGCTGCCGGCTCCTAAGCTGGTTGAGTTAATTGAACGTGGGGCATACCGTTCTGCCGGTACAGCTGCTTATTTGCAGCAACTACTGGCACCACATTTGCCAGATATCAGTTCTATTGTTTTAGGATGCACTCATTTCTTATATGTCACAGAAATGCTGCAAAAAATAGTCGGCGATAATGTTACCTTAATTGATGGTAACAATGGCACCATACGTCAACTAAAGCGCATATTACGGAAAAGAAATTTATTAAATAAGAGCGGAGGCAGCGTAGAAATACTGACCTCCGGAGATCAGGCAGCACTGGAACTCTGTAATAAGCTATATCAGTTTGGCTTAGAGAATTTAACATTTTATAATTAGGTAGGGCTTGGGATGTGACCGTACAACCATAGGACAAGGTCTTACACAATTCTCTCAATTCTTAAGATAATTAAATTGAAAACATGCAAATTAATCTGTTATTATATAGTTACACAGTATGGAGGTGAAATTATGCGATCAAAAACTGTTCTGTTGGTTTTAATTGCTATTATGCTACTTTTCACAGCTTGTAAAACTCAAACTATACCTGAATACCAAATTGTAATTGAAACAATTCCAGATCACCTTCATGACGTTATAGATATCATGCAAACAAGAAGCGGAGTTTATATTTTTGACGCCAACAATTTTGGCACTGGTAAAGACACCTACTTATTAATCAGTCATGGCAATAAAGATAACGTTATGGTAGACATAGATTCGATGGAGCTTAATAGATACAAGGAGCTTGAAATACAGCTCCGAGAGACGTCAGCTTCAATGCCCCGGGCCTATACAATGATTAAACTGATCGACTTTTCAAAACAGATTTTAATCAAGAACCTTGATGGTAAATGGCCGGTAATCAATACTGACGAATTGTCTTTTACCAGCAGGGGCAATATTGTCAAGCTAAAAAACAACGACTTGCAGGTAGAAATAGCAGACAGCGTCGTTGTAATGGAAATAGTTATGCCGTTGTCTGAAAAAATCGCTTCTTCATCCCAGGATTTGTTTAAGGCTGGAGACGAGGTTGTTGTCGAATACAACCTGAATGGCCCTACCATTCAGGCAACAGAAATGCTTTCAGTTGCTGACAGCGGCACAGTAGAAGGTGTGTTTGTGGGCTATATCGATTCTAAGTCTGTTGAGATTAAAGTTAATGACAAGGCTCAAACCTACTGGCTGTCACCAGAGACCAGCCAGTGGTTGGAGACAAATAATATTAAAACCAACAGCCCTGTCAAGTTCGATTACTATGTTGTTGATGGGGATGCGGCATACGTGACAAAGTTCCATGGGGAGTAGTCTTCGTTCAAACTGAGCTCCCATAATTAATACTATCTTTGCGTCATACGAGAAAATCTGCTAAAAGATATACTACTTGTATTATCTTTATATCAGATTTTCTCTATTTCTTGAGCTAGTATCAATTCTGTGAGCCTCAGCAAATGATACTTACAGTCGGTTATTAACTCTTTCTACGCTGAATGACTTGTGTTACAAGGTAACACTTCATTGAACGAGGACGTAATTGAGCTTATTGTTAATTTACTCGGCAGCCAGCAACTCAGAAAAGCAATGCTTCAGCTATACCTTTATTAAGGTTTGCTGTTTACAAATTTAGTAAGATGTTGTAGCTGGTCGGGTTTACGTTATAATACCCGCTAAAGTCTTGGTAACCACCATGTCACCTGTTAAGCCACCAGATGGCTGCATTTAAAACGGCCGCAAAAGTCACCCACAGTAAATATGGATAGAGCAACAAAGCTGCTGGTTGAGAAACCTTTCGGGCAGCTTGGATTGTAGCGATAATACCTGCCCATAATAGAATAATAACTATTAAGCCTAAAAACGGTGATTGCAAATAAAAGAATGCGAAACTCCACAGTACATTTAACAGTAGTTGGATTATAAAAAACTTAATGGCCTGCCTGACATTATAAATATCAGTGTTTTCCCGCAAGATCAAAAATAGACTTATCCCCATCAGAATATATAGTATGGTCCATACCGGGGCAAATAAACTGCTTGGTGGAGTAAAAGAAGGCTTTACTAAGGTTAAATACCAGTCTGATACCGATGTAGAGGTAAACCGGCCTCCGATGTACCCTGCTAACAGGGTTATTAATAGAGAAACAGCCAGTAAGAACAGGTCCCCCCTAACCCATTTTTTCATCATAGAAAACAACTCCCAATATATGATTATTGCTATATATTTATTCATAAAAAAGTAGATCCATAACCAGATTACTAATTTTCTTAATACAATCAGACATGTTATAATAATTGCATTGGAGTGATTCATATGCGAAAAAATTACATTTTTAGATGCGCCCTTATTCTATTAATGATAGCTATCTTTGCGGGCTGCCAAGCTAATTATTATAATGCTGTATTAGACGAGCTGCAAACCCTGTTTACCAATGAAGCAAAAAAAATAGACATTGCTGCCTCATTGAACTTTGGCTTTAATAAACAGGAACAACTATCCCACCCAATTGCCAACAGCTGGTTTCAGGTGATGCCAGCAGCGTCTTCAATGGACCTGGCTCTCACTATCAACTACAACCCCTCAGAGGTACGAATCAGCGGGCATTTATCCTGCCTGGGTGAATTGATTCAGGTTTTTCAGGACTTGGGTGTAGGATTAGACATTGACTTTGACCTGTATTTGAATAAAGACGAAGGAATTTTTTTAAAAAGCAATGATGGGTTTGCAGTAACCAAAGATCTTGCTGCTGACTGGCAACCGCAGCTAACCGCGGATAACTGGCTGCAAATTGGCTCGGCTGAGGAAGCCCAGGCCTTTATTACTTCACTGAAAAAGCTGCAGGACCCAGCTGTTATCAGGCCAATTTTAGAGAGCAATATTATTGAGGTTAACTCAAAAAAAGAAAAGGATACTTACATGGTAGAAACAGACAACAATGTAATGAATATTTGGCAGGAAATATTCAATGACCAAACGCTTATCAACAGTAAACTGTACACAACGGTAACTGATTTTTTTGAGGCTACCAAATGGCAGGCCACCTACAGGATGAACGCTGAAAAAGAGCTTACTGATTCAGCTTTTGTGCCTTCTATTAACTCAGAACAGACCAATGACATTAGCCGAATCATGAATCAGATCGACGGTGTTATCTACCGGTTTGTTTACGATAATCCACTGGAGAAATCTTTCAGGCCAGTTGGTGAATATCGATGAGAGTAATGATTTTTTCAGCCGGGGTAGGCAGCGGCCATAATCAGGTTGCTAAAACTATACGTGACAGCGTACTGCAAAACCCCGGTAATACAGTTGAACTGCTGGATGTGATCAAAACAATCAGCCCCTTTTTAAGCAAGGTTGTTCTGGACAGCTATCTGGTGATGCTGCGCCATATACCCAGTATGTGGGGCTTGCTTCACGACCAGTTCGACTCTTCAAAGGTTAAAGAAGAGCCTTATACCTTGATGAATCATTTTTTAGCCCGGGAATTGAATGAATACATCGCTGATTTTAAGCCGGACATTATTGTCAACACCCATCCTTTTGCCAGTAATTTAATGGGCACTCTACGGCAAAGAGGCAAGACCAAATGCCCGGTGGCTTCAATTATTACCGAGTACAATATTCACTCGATGTGGATACACAGCTATATCGACAGGTTTTACGTTGCCGCACCTTTGCTGGGCTCATTTGTCAACATGCTGTCTATTCCTGAAAGCAAAATAGTGAGTACCGGTATGCCGGTTAGAAAGCAGTTTTATGAAGTGAAGCAAAAATCAGTTGCCGAGGTACGTAAAACGCTGACCCTTTCCAATAAGCCGACGCTGTTATTCATGGGCGGCGGACTGGGCCTGGGAGATATAACCGATGTTTTATATTATACCGACCAAAAAATATCCGGCTCCCAGATCATGGTTGTATGCGGCAGCAACGAGGAGCTCTACGACATGCTGGCTGCCAAAGAGTGGAACAACCGAATTTTGCTGATGCGTTTTGTCGACAATGTTGCTGAACTAATGTACACCTCAGATATAGTTATTACCAAACCAGGAGGGGTAACCTGTACCGAGGCGCTCAGCCTGGGCAGGCCCTTAGCCCTTATTTCTCCGATTCCGGGGCAGGAAACTCGGAACCAGCATTTTTTCCTCAACAATGGGGTGGCTGTCAGTGTTCCCTCTAACAAATATGCCGGATATATAATTGATGACCTGTTGCAGGATAAGCAAAGACGAGCGCTGATGAGCCAGCTGGCAGTGAGGATTGGCAATATTCATGCCGACCTGGATATTATCAGAGACTGGGACAATTTGCTGGGCGAATCAACTCTTGACACTACCCATTAGAAGTGATAGTATTTTTATGCTTGCGGATGTGGCGAAACTGGCAGACGCGCTATCTTGAGGGGGTAGTGGGTATACACTCATGTGAGTTCGAGTCTCACCATCCGCACCAAAAATAAAGAACCCAAACCTGCTTCTAAATGAAGAAGGGTTTGGGTTTTTATTATTTTATAATTAGTACTTTACACAACCTACAGGTAGTAAAATATTTCTTAGAACCACGACACATTCTTGCCCATTGATATTAATAGCATATGCCTCATAACCAGTTTGCTCTTTAAACAACTCTATGTTTAAAGCATATATAGTCAAGATTTCAACATTTTCGTCAACTAAAATGTCTCTATCACTCTTATTTTCATGACGATCTTCGGGAAAAACTACTTCAACCGTATATAGCAACTCACCCAAATATTTCTTAAACTCTTTCTTATACTTAGGATAGGTTCTAAAAGAAACATTTTCAGTATCCACGTACTCACTTAAAATGTCATTAACCATATCATCACTATAGCTTTCTAGTTGATTACCCATATAGTCATAAATAATGATATTCTCAATTTCAGTTATATCGTCACCAAAATACCATACTCCAAGAACTCTCTGTTTATCAATTCGAGAAGTAATCGTACCTATTAAACTACCTACTATAATGCTGATTATTAGGGCAATAACTACTTTTGTTCTTTTAGATATAATACCGCCACCTCCATTATTGTGACATACTGGTTTGGTCCTATGTTAATTTGGTTAGATTAGTTAATAATTTAGTATCAGTTACATTATACAATGTGACCGTGGCTTAGATGGCTATTTTTAGTCATCTTTTCTCTTTTTTTGTATACTAAAGCAGCATAACTCTCTTTGGTTCATGCTGCTTTTTTTAGGGCTACTTTTCCCGACTGACCCTCTATTTTTTATTTCCATTCGCCAGTAATATCGGTATTATTAACTTCAACTACTGTCAAATTTTCTAAATCAACTAACACTCCTAAATCTCCTTTGACTGCTGTATCATTCAAATAAAGTTCCCTTAGATTTGTGAACTTGCTTATACTACTCAAGTCCCCGGTAACCTTAGTACCAGATAAATCTAATACTTCTATCATGTCCAGATCTTCAATACCAGAGAGGTCACCTTTAACCTCCGTACCACTTAAATCAAGTAGCCTTAAGTTTGTTAGCTTGCTTAAACTACTCAAGTCCCCGATAATGTTTGTGCCAGATAGAAATAGTCTCCCTAGTTTAATGAGATTGCTGATATCAGACAAATCACCTCTGATTTCGGTATTTCTCAAACTAAGTGTTTTTATATTTGTTAAATTATCCAGACTGCTCAAGCTGCCAGTAACTTTTGTACCCGATAGCAATACCTCATTTAGCTTAATGAGACCCGAAATATGATCTAAATCTCCTGAGATACGAGTAGGGTCTTTTGGTTTTATTATAAGTGTATCAAGATGATTTAGGTTAGATATACTTTCAATATTGCCATAAAAATCACCGAAATATAACAAAAGTGACCTCATTTCTGAAAAGTGCTCAAGGTTTTCAATATCCCCAGATACATTTTCACTCAATGAATTTAACGCTCTTAATTTCCTGATAGAATTGAAATCTTTCAAATCTCCAGTTGCTATGTTACCAACCCTAATTATTCTCACATTCTTGGCTTCACTTAAAAAGTCTAGATTCTTAACATTATTTACTCGTAAGGAAAAAGCTCTGGAGAGCGAAGCTACATTAAGGGGTGAGGCATCACTATAATGATAGGTTTTAGTTGTAAAATGGAGATACCCGGCTAACGATAATAATATTATCGCAGTTATTCCCAGGAACCAGTTTAGTAATTTTGACTTCATCTGTGTTTTCTCCTCTATGCTTACCCTGTAATATATTTACTACTAATATAATATACATTTTAGCCATTATCTCATATTACGCACTTATTAGTTATTCTTAAAAAAAGTTGAATGACCTGCTAATAAGTCTATTTATATATGACAATCCATTATGATAAACCAAGAAGTTTGTGATACCGAATTGTTAATTCTTATCTACCATGCTAAAATCAAAATACTGAGGAGGAAGATTATGAAAAAAACTTTGCTTTTATGTGCGATGACTGAAGAGATAGAAATAATTAAGAAATCGCTTAATTTTGAGTTAGATTCTGATTATAGTGATTTGCCCTGGCCAGTATACAAAGAGCCTGAATTATGTATTTATGCTGCAGTTACCGGTATTGGCAAGGTGAATGCAGCAGCTTGCAGCAGTGTTTTAATCAAACTTATTAAACCGGAGCAGGTTATTGGAATTGGGGTTGCGGGAGCTGTTGCCCCAGAGCTAAAAATTGGTGATGTTGTTATCAGTAACAGTGCTGTTCAATACGATATGAATGCCACCGCCTTTGGGTATCGCTTAGGCGAGGTGCCCAGAATGAATACCCTGGAGTTCAAGGCTGATTCAATACTGTATACCGCTGCCAGTAAAGTTGCTGAATCTATGGATTTAGAGGCAAAGGTATATGTCGGGCAGATCATGTCTGGAGACTGTTTTGTTTCTGGAAACATGGGGGCTGAAATATATCAGAATTTTGGTGGATTGTGCGTGGATATGGAGAGCGCAGCCTGGGCTCAGGTGGCCCATATTTTTGAGCTGCCGTGGGTTATACTGAGAAGCATGTCTGATCAGGCTGACGGCACAGCTTCAGTTGATTTCAATGAATTTTTACCCAGAGCAGTTAAGAATCTTTCCCATTTAGTAGAAGAATTACTGAAGAGCGTTTAGTTTGTCAAGAATAAGACTAAAGTTCTATTTTATAAAACCAGACGAAAGGAATATGACATGAACCAAGAGAGCATTGATCGCTTGCAGGAATTGGCTAAGATTAAAAAAGAACGCAGCTTTACTACCGAAGAAAATGCTGAATACCGGGTATTATCAACTGAGTATGTGGCCAGTATTAAGGCTAATCTACATCAACAGCTTAGACAAACTGGCATAAAGCGCAAAACTGATCTTGAGCAAGAGAGTTAATATAAACGGGGTTCGCACCTGAGTATCAGGAGCAAACCCCATATTTATTACCAGCATAATTTAATAAATTATTTTATGACTGCCAGTGTTTTTTGATAAATCTCTTCGTGAATTTCTTCAATAGATCTCATATTGCCCTGATCGGTGCATTCGACGAAATGCCATTTGTTGAGTTCAGCTACCTCACAGGCATTATAATAGGCGGCAAACAAGTGTTCTTTGTCGTCCTCATGAATATCTAAATGCAACTGACCATTCTTTCGTCTGGCCAACATTAGTTTAATTGAAACTTCCGGAGGAACATGCAGAAAAAAGACGATATCTGGTTTAGGCAACCCCATTTTTTTAAATTCTAAATCCTCCAGCCAATGCAAGTATATTTGCCGTTGGACTCGATCAGCGATTTTTGCTCCCTGATGAACCATGTTAGAGGTGGTGTACCGATTGGCCAGTACTATGCCATTATTCTGGTAAAAACTACGCCACTCTTTGGCATACGAGGCAAATCTGTCAACAGCGAAAAATGCTGATGCCACATAAGGATTAACATCCTCTGCCCGCCTGCCAAAATCACCTCGCAAATACATCTTTACCAGGCCTGAAGATTCACTGTTATAATCAGGAAAATCAACCTTCCTGACATTAAAATTCTCTTCATGCAGCCTATTGTACAATAGATCAGTCTGGGTTGCCTTGCCGCTGGCATCTGTGCCAGATTCCATCACTATTAGCTTACCATATGTGTTCATTGTTCTACGCCTCCGTAGTACTATAAATACCTTCTTCTTTTAATATCTTAGCAAAAATATCAACTACCCGCTCGTCAAACTCAGTTCCGGCTAAATCTTTTAATTCTATAATTGCTTCATTTACACTTTTCGACTTACGATAAGTACGGTCAGTTGTCATTGCATCAAAGGCATCAATAACAGCAATAATCCTGGCTTCAAGCAGTATTTCACTGCCTTTTAACCCATGAGGGTACCCGGAACCGTCCAGCCGTTCATGATGCTGCATGATGATTGGGGCAATATTCCTTAAAAAAGAATTCGAGACGATTTCTGCCCCGTAAATCGGGTGCTGCCTGATTTGATCCCATTCTTCGTCGGTTGGCTTATTGTTCCCGGCAATAATCGCATCCGAAAGCCTTATCTTACCAATATCATGGAATAGGGCTGCGTATAAAAGATTTTCCAACCTATCACCTGCAATCTCAAGGTGTTCGGCAATTCGTCGAGCATAATCCTGTACCCGCTGGCCATGGCTATGCGTATAATAATCTTTCGATTCCACACTTTTAACCATTTCCATTAGATTATTCATTTTATTGCTTAGATGTCGAAATATTGGGCGAGTAGAAACATATAATATTTCTGCTTTTGACAGTGTTTTTAAATATTCTTTTCCACAGAAATAATGAGTGTAAAAGTAATCTCCAGCTTCTAATTTAGTTTGCTCGCCATCTTCCTTCATCCAAATCATTTCACCGCTTAATATGTAGAAAAATTCCATTGTACTATTACGCTCTAATGATACAATTTGAAAAATTTTATTTGCTTCTATAACTTGAAACAAGATCTCTGTCCCGTCACCTTTTGCCAACAGGTCTAGGGTTGCGGAATTCTGAGCTACTTTCTCTAAGGAATTACCCATTTTTTCTACATAAAATCCACTCATTAAACCCCCTCATTTCCACAATTTACTCGTCTACATCAATTACAATTATACCAAATAAAATTTAGATTAATAATAGCAAAATTAATATAAATAGTTTTAAAATTAAAAAAAGCCTGCCAATAAACAGCAGACTTTATGTTAAGTGTTATTTTAAATAATATAACCTAGTCAGATATTACATACAAAGGATCTATGTACGCTTTTTGGCCACCTACTATGAAAACTTCGATCTCACACCTAACCTCAATACCTAATTCAGCTGCAGCCTGCATAGTTGCATGAGCTTTGGCATTTGTTTTAGCCTCTAAGGAATCAATTATTCTTGCTACTATGTATCGGGTAATAAAATTGTCACCAAATATGGCAATAATACGATCAGCAACATCCTGAGCAATAGCTACATCTTGAGCAATTGACGCATTTGTTTCCTCAACCATTCGTTGTACGATTTCAACGTTACTGTTGGTTACAGTCTCCGCATACGCGACAGAAGTAAACAATGAAAGTATCAAAATAGCGGCCAGCACACTTGTATACAATCTCTTCTTCACTTAAAGACACCTCCTTATCGTAAGTAATAAGGAAATTATAATACAATTTTTCCATTTTTTCAATAAAAATAGTATTATTTTTATTGAAAGTTTAGTTTAATATCATAACATTTAAGCTTGTTATTACAAGGTATTTGCCTATTCGGATAAAGATTAGTTTAAAATCCTGTTAATCAACGTCATGATTCGTTGTCCGTATGTTTGATTGTCATTATATGCCTCAGTAACACTATTGTATTTAGACTCGTCATAACCTGGATAGGCCCAGCCAATTTTGTTGGGGTTCAAAGCCTGAGCCAAATATTTCAAATGAGTCGCTGACCCTCTGCTAACCAAATCAAACCTGGGATCTACACATTCCTGATTCAAAGGCTCAGTCGAGGCATAGGCTTTAAGATGCTGAATTTGAGCACGTATTCCCTCTTGCGGCGATGAAAAATATAGTCCTTTTACTCCTTTGGTGGTTGAGCCCAGGCCACAGTAATTATACTGCTCAGGCAAGACACAGCCGCCGAATCTGAAGTACCCGGTTTCAATAATGCTTTGGGCAAAGGCAAAGTCGCCACGCACACCTTCGATTTTGCCTTCATCAAGATAGGTATTGGCCAGTTCAACAGCCGAAATGGGTATCTTGGGATTAGGGTTGTACTTGAGAAGAAAATCTGACAGCTGTTCAGCGGTAGCCTGAGATTCACCCATAATAGCCTGATCAACTACTACAGTTTTTTCAGGATCGGAAGCTTTCAGCAGATATACAGCATTGCTCTGGGGTTCCCATTTAATTTCGAGGTCTAGCAGACCAGATAAAAATCTGACCGGAACCATAATTTTATTGTCTTTATTTAGCAACAACACATCTTCGTCTGCTAAACGCCCATTATCATAAAATTTATTTTCATCAATCTTAAAGGTCCACTCATTGTCTGCTGAAATAATGCCCACTGCATTGATATGGGGATGCCAGGCCACGCTGGCTCCTGAAGCGGCAACCAGTTCTCTGACTGGAGCGTAAATTGTTCCGTTATGTAATACCGGGGAGACCGGAAACTGAATTGCTTCATCATTATAAAAAATATGATATGCCTCTGCCTGCCCTGTTATCGGGATTATGAAAGCAGTACATATCATTATCACGCAAAAGAATTTTTTCATTGTTAAACCTCCACCAATAGCTTGTCCGTAGCATTAGTATAGCGTGTGAAGGCGCCTGTAGACAACATTTGTAATGAAACTGTAATGTTTGGGCAACTTTTCTAACTAATTAAGTTGCATAATATTTGTAATATTGACAAATATGTTTTTATTTCTACACCAATAACAACCCACGGGCGAACACGAGGTTCGCCCCTACGAAGTGCATTTATATTTTAAAAATGTCAGAAATGCAACGCTTTTTTCTCCATTTATATACTACTATAGTTACATATTCTATAACTTTCATTATAACCCAGCAGTTTTTCAGTTACCTTCAATAATCAGACATTCCTGCTTTCAATAAACTCATTAAGCAGCTTTTTTATAACTGCCATTGCCGGAACCCCCAGAAACATTCCCGGAATGCCATAGAGCTTACCTCCCAGAGTGATAGCCATAATAATCCATAAGGGGCTTAAGCCCACACTGCCTCCTAATATTCTGGGGCCCAAATACCAGCCATCAAACTGCTGCAGTAAGAAGATAAACAAAATAGTTGCAATTGCCGACCAAAAACCTGAAAACAGGGTGATTACAAAAGCAGGTATCATACCGATATATGGTCCAAAATAAGGAATCATATTGGTTACACCGACGATTAAACCCAGTACTATGGCATAGGGGATTCTCATTATGACTAATCCGATATAACACAGAAAGCCAATAATCATAGAATCTATCACTTTGCCAATCATATACCTCGAAAAAATATCATCTACATCCTGGGCAA
>JANQLZ010000155.1 GCA_028280325.1 Bacillota bacterium | reverse complement strand
TGAATCTTTAAGGACCAGTATAGAGTTAGCAAATCCCTTTACACCAGAGCAATTACAAGAGCGTGACTTATTTATTTTTGAGCGAAAGTGGACTAATGATTCTTATAGCGATGCTAATGAGTTGTATCAACGGGGTATTACTGAGCTTAAAAAAGCCAGCCAGCCGCAAATTGCCTACTCACTCGATATTGTAGATTTTTTAAAGGTCGTGGAGTGTCAGCATGACTGGGATAAGCTGGCGATCGGAGACATAGTCACTGTTAAATATGAAAAATTTAAGATAGATATCAAGGCAAAAATAATTAAAATCACCCGCAATATTGACGCCAACAAGTTAAGCATTGAGATTGCCAACACCACAGATATTAACAGAGGCTTTTATGAGTGGGTTGACTTGCTGAAAAAATCTGTTTCAACTTCTGCCGTATTAAACACCAATAAATACAAGTGGGATGAGGGCTACACGGCTAACAGCAAAATAGAGAACTATATCAACAATAAAATTGATGCTGCCAAACAGGCCATTGTCGCCGGTGTTAATCAAAGTGTCAATATCGACAGGCAGGGCATAAAAATCAGCGACCCTGCTGACCATGATAATTTTATCAGAATCCTGCACAATGTGCTGGCCTTTACCAATGATGGCGGCAATACCTTTAAACACGCCATTACTTCCAATGGTATTGTCGGTGATTATATCTATGGAAAACTAATTGCCGGAGTAAATTTAACCATTGAAAGTACTGACAGCCAATCATTCCGGGTAGATGAAAATGGTGTAACTATAGCCGGGTCCGCGCTAACCATAACTAATGGTTTACCTGTAGATCAACTGGCTAGTGGCGTCATTCTCGAAGGAAATCCTTATAACGGGGTAGTGATAGATTCTACAGAGGGCATTGTGATTACCCGCAGTGACAGCAAAGTGAAAGCTACTTTGAATGCCACCGACGGATTTAAGATCAAAAGCAGTGTTGATGGAGTTAGTTGGGTAGATAAACTGTATGCAGGTATAGATGGAAATCTAATAGTTCATGACTTAGTCGCAAAAAACATAGTGCTGGAAGGTGGTAGCATTACCTGGGGTGAAGGAGGTTTCGAGGCTCCGACATATAGTCAAATACTTGAAGTTGTGGGCGATGAAAAGCCTCCCGTTAATGCAGACAATACTGCTGGTTTTATGGAAAGCAAGGGCTTTATTGGATTAGTAGATGGTCAACTGTTTATTAATGCAGATAGCATAAAAGCTGGAACATTGAGCGCAAGTATTATTGATGTAGATAACCTTTATCCAAAGAGAATACATGCTTATAATAGTGCACTCGATCAAAATGTATATGCTGATTTTGTATATAACTTATCATCAGGAACGTCAGATTTCACGGTTAGAAATGATAACAAAGAAATTTTTCGTGTGATAGACCAACATTCTTTAGTAGGCATGGTTTTGAATGATCAAATAATTCTGGTAACTAGCGGCGATGACTCTGTATCCACATGGACTAAATTTGATTTTAATAATGATGTGGCATTTAATAATGTAAGAGTATCATTTGATAACTGTGTTATTGAAGGGCTAAGTAGCGTAGCAGTATTCGGGTAGGTGAGTAAATGGCAGGTATAAACATTTTAAATACTAATACTTCATCATGCGAGGCAAAGATAGATGGGCTCTCCTATAATTCTGAAGATTATGACAGTTTCAGCATAACAATTAACAATATTACAAAATCTGTATATCCGATAGTAGGGCAAAACTATACAACGTTAGCTTCATTCTCAAATTTATCACCTGGGACTACTTATAGTTCATATGCAACTGCGTGGTATACAGGACACCAATATACTTTTTCAGGAGATGCTGTTAAGACTAAGCCTGAAGCACCTTCAAATATAGATGTCTCAGTTGATGGCTTAAATATTACAGTGACATTTAATAAAGGTGCTGGAGCAGAAATTACATTATACGTCTTCAGCAATATGGATGCTATTGGTTATGTTGAAGGTGATATAATTAATGTTACTGCAACAAAATATAATGAAGATTACGCTGTGATATTACAGTCAAAAGCGGCAAACGATAAAGTTAGTGATACAGTTTCAAAGAATTTCAGTACAGGGTTTAATAGACCAAATGATTTTTCATGGAGCAACCCGAAAGTGCAAGGCGAGGATTTCAATTTAGCTGCCATTGAATGGAATGGTTTCACATCAAGAATAAATGAGTTTAGAGAGTATAAAGACTTTACTACTGTCATTTTTCCATTTGTGTTTTCAGGAGATACCTTTACAGCAGCAATGTTTAATGATGCCAGAGATGCAATTTATGAGATGAATCCATCAAGTGGCTATCCATTTATTAAAGGTTCAGGAGATGTAGTTAAAGCTGACGATTTAAATACTTTAGTAAACAAGCTAAACTTAATTTCATAAGGAGGCATAAAATGCTATATGAGCTAACAGATAATCAGGTCAAAAACCTGATTTATTTTTTAGATAAAGTAAGTTTTCAGGGATTGAAAGAGGTAGGAGCAGTACAGGAAATACTACTGTCACTAAACAATCCATGTAGTGAGGAAAAAGAAAAAGAAGAGTAGTGCAGGAGGTGTAAAATGGAGTTCACAGCTAAAAAACTGGCGCAAACCGCATTAACTGAATCAGTATCCGTTATAGTCACACCTAATGCAGGAGTTAAGAACTATTTAACCCAAATATACCTGACAAACAACAGCCTTACTACAGAAGGCTATGTAACGATTTATGCCTATGGAACAGTAAAAAGCAATATTCTTTTTCCAAAGATTAAGATAGAGCCGGAGGGGCATACTTCTTTACTTGAAACAGGTGAAACGATTCCGTTGCTAACTATTGATGAAAGCCTTTATGCTAAAGCTGATATTGCTAATAATGTTGTTATAACTGTAATCGGGTCTGAAGTAGTTCAGGTATAAAGTTGTAACAGTTTAATCGATTTGCTGCGGTAGGAGCTTAATGGTTTATTGCTTAAACACTTTGTTAGGTTTAAAGTAATTGTTACGCTTGTGCTCTACTGCTCTGTTTTTGTTAACACCAAATTAAATGAATTACTCAATAGCAAGTATAATTTTAATAAATAATATATGATTAAACCAGGGGCTGTGCACTTGATGCGACAGCTCCTTACTAAAATAAGGGAGGTATAACATGTTATATCCACAATATAATGATCCTCTCCATATTGTTTGGAGAAAGGGTGATGTTGATGATCCTTATATAGATATATCTCAAAACCATAAGATAGTAAATAATATAGCTATATTATCAGAAATTCCCGATGAGCTA
>JANQLZ010000154.1 GCA_028280325.1 Bacillota bacterium | reverse complement strand
CACCTGTATCCATCCCGAACACAGAAGTTAAGCCCCTCTGCGCCGATGGTACTTGGCCGGTCACGGCCTGGGAGAGTAGGTCGTTGCCATATTAAATTTCTCAAAACAACACTAACATTTTGTTAGTGTTGTTTTTCGTTCTCCCTGACGGACGCTTACAGAATTAATGCTGGCTCTGCGTTGCACGCAAAAATTTTTCCATAGATATACTGCCCCGTATCATCCATGTGAAAAATTTTTGCTACGCCTTGATCCAGCATCAATTCTGTAAGCCTCCCCATAATGAAACTTTCAGGCGTTTAGTTTGGTGATTGTACCGCTGCGCTTATTTTATTTTTGCTTTGCAAAACTAAAATTGTTATTGTTGTCCACATGCCGGCGATTCTATAAAATGGAGTTCAGCTCAGTGTTGTACACGAGTAAAATCTGCCCAAAGACATACTAGTTGTATTATCTTTGTAGCAAATTTACTCTATTCCTTGAGCTGGACATAATTCTGTAAGCCTCGGCATAATGATACTTTCAGGCGTTTAGTTTGGTGATTGTACCGCTGCGCTTATTTTATTTTTGCTTTGCAAAACTAAAATTGTTATTGTTGTCCTCATGCCGGCGATTCTATAAATGGAGTTCAGCTCAGTGTTGTACACGAATAAGATCTGCCCAAAGATATACCAGTTGTATTATCTTTGTAGCAAATTTACTCTATTCCTTGAGCTGGGCATAATTCTGTTAAGCCTCGGCATAATGACACTTTCAGGCGTTTAGTTGGTGGTTGTACCGCTGCGCTTATTCTAATTTTGCTTTGCAAAACTAAAATGGGTGTTTTTAGAGTATTGCTGTGTTATAACCTTAAATTTAAACGTATAATTATGTTTAGCGGTGGGATCGGACCTCAATATGGCTGACAGAGGTTAAGGACATAGCTAACTGGTAGCTTTGAGCACAAAGCATCTTACCAGCAAGGAGCCTGATATGTTTATATGTGCGTTAGCACACTTCGCTTGCCCAGGGCAAACTTCATATCCTAAAGGGATACTTCATTTTAGCGTAGTGACTTCATGTGCGAGGCATACCTCTAACCCCTGTTGTAAAACAACTAACTAAAAAAACTAATTGTTATTGCAATACAGGAAATATACAGTATATGATTATGAAAAGAACTACTATAATCTTCATTTAATAAAAAGAAAGGTCTCACTCAATGCTTAATAAGAATAGAAAGCAAATAGTTTTAATATGTAGCTTAATAGCTATACTTCTTGTTCTATATTACAGGCAAAATAACTATTTGGTGTACTATGCTAAGATTGCTCACTTTCACAGTGAAGTCAAGATATTTGATTTAGGGTCTGATGAGAGCTTTGCTGTAAGTGACCTGGACATAGGTAGTATAGGTGTGTACAGAAAATCTAATATGCAAGTTGAACTGGCAACTCTCAAAGAGTATGAACTGAACTTTATCTTGGAGAATGGACGCACCCGAAAGCTTTTTCTCAGCTCTTTTGAAAATATTCCTGACTATTCAAAAGACTCCATTAATGACAGTGAGGTCATTAATGGAGTCTACTCAAAAAACAATAAATACTATATTATAGAAGACTCCAGGGTATTTATTAGATTCAAAGCTGAATTCTACGACAGCTTATTTGAGTTAATAGAAAATTTCACGCAGCCATAATTAGTTCTTCAGGTATATCAAACTGCTTATTAAAACCCCAATCTCAACTCAATTTTGTCCCGCTTAAAATCATGTTACGTAGTAACACTTCATGCCGCAGGCACTTCATTATGCAAAAGAAATGCTTAATGTTGTGCCAACAACACTTCATTCCTTTTGCCCCCTGTGCTTGCCAAAGGCGAGCCCACCCCTATAACAATTCCACGCTTAAGTAAACTCGCTAAAGTGTTTTGAAAGTAGGGGCTGACCCCTGGATATAACACTATGTGAAACACTGGGGATGGTTATTTTTGTTTCAAATACGTCGTTTATATATAGATTAACTAAGAAAATTTCTTATTTCCCTCGACTTTGGGTAGGGGCGAACCTCGTGTTCGCCCTTTCATCAGGCACATATAATAGCAAAGCCGGTAGCGTAACGCAGAGATAGACTCCTTAATATGCAACAGCTGATACCATCGTTCCAGCCACCTTTAAAGAATATTATTTTTAATCCAATTGGTAGTTACTACTTACACGGGTCGGCATGAAGCCGACCCCTACATTGTTAATTACCGTATTTTTTTCAGCTACTCTCCTCAAACAAAACAGTCGCCTCACAACAGACCCACTCCCGCTGACTCAAGTATGTAAAATACCTCAGCGATAGCAGCAGTAATTAACTCCAAAACCAACTGCCCCACAACTGCCAAACTATTGCCCACCAATCGCCCCACAATTCTAAAAAACCAACTGCACCACGCTTGTCAAAGGCAAGCCCAAACCAATTGCGCAGCAATTCCACCCCGTTTACGAAGTAAACCCACCCCAGGGGTTAGAGGTTTTACCAATGAGACAGACACCAAACAAATTACGTTTACGTACTATAGGTATAGATAATTTTAGATTTGGAAAGGATAAGGAGTGAGGAGGTATGCTGATGGACAACAAAATGAGTTGCATAGTCTGTGGTCAGGAAAACCCAGGTGGTCTGGTGATAAGAGATAAATACATATGCCCAGCGTGTGAAGACAAAATTGTCGCATTAACGGTTGATCATCCTGATTATAACCTTATTAAAGAAAGCTTAAAACAAATTTGGTTTGGTGCCGATATAGAAAGTGCCGATTCACAGGTAGTTAAATAAAAGTATATAGCCCTAAGATCAGTAAAAGAATACGAGACTATATGATTATTCATATCTCGTATTTTTTTTCGTTTGTAAACTGAACTTTTCTGCTGGCTCAATACTTTGTAAATCCGGGTAAGGTATAATTATAATAACTGCAGCAAATCCATAGTCATCAAAAAGGAGAAATGGTAATGAGTCAAAGGGTGCCTATATGTGAAGCAATAGAAAATTTCTGCAAAGCGACTGACTCAAGGTGGCATACCCCGGGGCATTCAGGAGGGGCAGTTATTCCTGATGCCTTAAAAAGCTGGGGACATCAGGTTTGGCAATACGATGTTACCGAGGTAGAGGGGCTCGATTACCTGCTCGATAAAACAGGGGTGATAGCTGAAGCAGAGCAACTGACAGCAAAAGCATACGGGGTTACAGACACCATGTTTTTAACTCAAGGATCTACAGCAGGAATTCAGTCAGCCATATTAGCTACTGTCAAACCTGGCCAGAAAATTCTCGTTCAACGACATTCGCATATTTCAATTTGGAACTCACTGGTTTTAAGCGGAGCAGAACCAATCTGGCTCTTACCTGAATATGATAAATGGGGACTGGTTAAAGCATTTGATGTAAAAGAGATAGAACTTAAACTTGCTGCCAACCCGGATATTGCGGCTGTAGTTCTGCAAAATCCAACCTACGAAGGCCGGGCCGGAGATATTATAGCGGCTGTCAATGCAGTTCATTCATTTAATATTCCTCTGATAGTTGATGAAGCTCATGGAGCTCACTGGCATTTTTGCGACAGATTCCCCGTTTCGGGGGTGGATGCTGGAGCAGATCTAGTTATTCAGAGTGCCCACAAAACCCTGCCGGTATTAACTGGCGGAGCCTGGGTACATTCTCAGGGCAGCATCATCGATCAAGACAGACTGGTAGCCATGAGCCGCTTAATACACTCCAGCAGCCCTTCATATTTGCTGATGGCCTCTTTAGACGCCTGCCGGGCCCATTTAACTGAGCAGGCCCCAGCAGGTTACCTCAGATTGTTTGAAATGGTTCAAAGGTTTCACCAGCATGTTAAACAGTCCCCTGAATACAGGGTGTTACCCCTTAATCTAGTCCACCATGATTTTAGTAAAATCAATGTGCATTTCTTGTCACAAAGTTCAGAATTCCTGCTAAATACAACTAAAAAGTATGGTATAATGTTTGAAAAAAGTGAAGGAAGAAATCTTTTATTCCTGACAACTTTAGGAACTAATTCCAATGACTTTAAACGTTTAGAGGCTTTTTTAGCTGAATGCAGCAGGGCTCAAGGTAGAAACATGAGGACTGACAGGCATTCATTAATGTTTCAAGCAGTTAATAGCGGGAAAAATATATATAACCCGCGAGTAATTTTTTATAAAGAAAAGGAATTGGTCAGGCTGGCTGAGGCAGCGGGTAGAGTTGCAGCTCAGCCTGTCTCCCAAACACCTCCAGGAGTGCCACTTATCTTACCTGGTGAACTGATAACTAAAGAATTAATAGACTGTATTTCCCAGAACCAATCTGCTGAGTTGGCGGGTTTGTCTGTGCGAAATAATGATTTTTTCATCAGTGTTGCTAAATAGAATATTAAACCTTTTGCAAGGAGTGTTTCGTTATGAAAATGATCGTAGCTGTAGTCCAGGATAAGGACAGTATAAAATTATTAGAACATCTAATAGAGGGTGGATACCGGGCAACTAAATTGGCCAGTAGCGGCGGTTTTTTGAAAGCAGGTAACACTACTTTATTAATTGGTGTTGAACAGGATAAGGTCAGTGATGTTATCAACATAATTAAGGACACCTGCCACTCACGAGAACAGTTGGTAACCCCGATGTCTCCAGTCGGTACCTCCGGCACAGAATCATTCTTGCCGTATCCGGTAGAAGTAGTGGTCGGCGGAGCGACTATTTTTGTCTTAAATGTTGAGGAATTTCACAGAGCCTAAAGGTAAAAGAAGATGTTATGGGATGATATCAAAGGACATCAGGAGATAAAAAAAACCCTTATAAACCATATCAGGGCAGGTCGAGTTGGCCATGCCTATCTTTTTGTGGGTGCGCATGGCATCGGAAAACGGCAGACAGCCCTGGCTTTTGCAGCAGATATATTATGCGGTCTGGAACGCCCTGAAAACCTCCAAAACCAAAGGCTTACCTGTCAGCAGCGCATCTTGCGTAATATTCATCCTGACCTGCGTATTTGGCAAACCGACAAGAAGAGTTTCAGTGTCAGCGATATCAGAGCCTGGCAGAAAGATGTATGGCTGCCCCCTACTGTCGCAGAGAAAAAAATTGTAGTTATCGATGAAGCAGAAAAACTGACTATCCAAGCCCAGAATGCATTGCTTAAAACCTTAGAGGAACCTCCATCTGATACGGTGTTTATTTTGCTTACTGACAGCATTTCTGAGATATTAAGTACTGTAATATCACGCTGCCGGCTAATAAAATTTGGTCGATTAACACATAATGAACTGAGAGTAGTTTTAGGTGATCTTTTTCCAGAAAAGAAGGATCTGAAATTGCTGTTACACATGTGCAACGGCAGCCCTGGACAGGCTGTTACTTTGGCACGTAAGGTTGATCTGCTCCAGATTACGGCCAGGATAGCTGATATTATTGAGCTACTCTCAAGCGAAGACATAGCTGGCTTGCTGAACGAGACAACGAACTTGGTTAAGGAAAAAGTGGATATAGAAACCCTTTTATACGCTATTGAGACTATCTGGTCTATGGCCTTGAGACAAGACAAGAATATTAATGATATAATAAGCTCAAATAACAATTATTTGATAGAAAGGCCAATTTGGCGGTTGAAAGACGATTGCCAACATATCATTAACGCCAGAAAGCAGCTTAACAAGTATCAGAATAAACAGTTAGTTATGGAAACACTATTGTTGAATATATTGGAGGTAAATAATGGTTAGAGTAGTTGGGGTAAGGTTTAGACCAGCAGGAAAGATATATTATTTTGACCCTAATGATATAGAAACTCAGCCTGGAATTGCAGTAATAGTTGAAACTGCCCGAGGTTTAGAGTATGGAGATGTTGTTTCAGGGGTAAAAAGTGTGGAACAGGAAGAAATAGTTGCACCTTTACGAAAAGTTGTTCGCATAGCTACCGACAAGGATAAAGCCATTGTTCAAAACAATAAGCAAAAAGAGGAACGTGCCAGCAAAATCTGCCTCGAAAAAATCTCAGAACATAAATTGGATATGAGCCTGGTTAATGTTGAATATGCCTTTGATGGCAGTAAAATAATATTTTATTTTACAGCAGATGGTCGAGTAGATTTTAGGGATCTGGTCAAGGATTTGGCTACAGTGTTTAGGACACGTATCGAACTGCGGCAGATCGGGGTCAGAGATGAAGCCAAAATGTTTGGCGGCATTGGCCCATGTGGCCGGCCTTTATGTTGTGAAACCCATCTTGGAGATTTTGCTCCCGTATCAATTAAAATGGCCAAGCAGCAAAACCTGACTCTAAATCCATCGAAGATTTCGGGTATCTGCAGCCGTTTAATGTGTTGCCTGCGTTACGAAAGTGAGTTTTACGAGGAAATGGAAAAGGTGATGCCCAAGGTGGGGCAGACAGTGATTACTGCTGACGGCCCGGGTAAGGTTGTTTCCAGCAATGCTATTAAGGAAATGGTCCTGGTGGAACTGCAGGATGACAGTGTACGCAAAGAGTATTTAATAAAAGACCTGAAAAAAAAATGTGATATATGCGACAAAAAATGCTAACAGGTCTATACCAGGGCAGGGGGCAGTAAGCTGTTGGAACGGGTAGATAATTTGATGCATACCGGGTTGCGCATTATTCAGGATGATCAATACTTTTCTTTTGGCATTGATTCCATTCTTCTGGCCCAGTTTTCGCAGATAACTGATGGTGACCGAATTATTGAACTTGGCACAGGTATAGGGGCCATCCCGTTGATGCTCTGTTCCAGGGGTAAAGAAATTACTGTCAAAGCACTGGAGATTCAGACGGCTGTTGCCGATTTAGCCCGCCGCAGTGTTGAACTCAATAATCTGACAGCGGTTATTGAAGTAATAACCGGCGACCTGAAACACAGTTCAGTAATATTTGGCTTTGAAGTATGCGATGTTGTAATTTGTAATCCACCTTATCTGCCGCTTGATCAGGGAGAGCTGAGTAAAAAAGATGCTTATGCGATTGCTCGCCATGAGGTTTACTGTCGGCTTGATGATATTGTCTCAGCCTGCAAGGCTATTGTCAGATATGCAGGTAAGGTGAATATAGTTTATAAAGCGTCACGTATGCCTGAATTGTTAACTATCCTCAAAGACCACAGCCTGGAGCCAAAGAGATTGCAGTTAGTTCAATCTCGGTTGGGTAAAGAGCCTCATATCTTTCTGGTGGAGGCCGTTAAAGGGGCCAGGCCCGGATTAAAACTGTTGCCTACTTTGATTATGTATGATGGTAATAACTATACTGAGCAGATGAAATTATTCTGTTTCCCGGAGGGCAGGTAATGGGTAAAGGCAAACTGTATTTAGTCGCTACTCCTATCGGCAATTTAGAAGATATGAGCTTTAGAGCCCTCAGGGTATTAAAAGAGGTCGATCTGATAGCCTGCGAGGATACCCGCAGAACCAGACAGTTATGTAATTACTATCAGGTAACTACTCCCTTAATCAGTTATCATCAACACAATGAGCGGGATCGCACCCTGTCTCTTTTGGAAAAACTGAAAAATGGCCAGGATATCGCTGTTGTCAGTGATGCCGGAACTCCGGTTATCAGTGATCCCGGAGCTGTTATAGTTCAGGCTGCTATAGCTGAGAATATTGAGACTGTTCCTGTACCGGGGCCTTCAGCGTTTTTAGCAGCTTTAACCGCCTCTGGTTTGGACACAACCCGGTTCTTGTTTGCTGGCTTTTTACCCCGCAAGGAGTCACTTCGGCATAAGCTGTTAAAGGAATGGCAGTATTGCCCGGAGACACTAATATTTTATGTTAGCCCTCACCGGTATCCTGTGGTTATTAATGACTTGGCGAAGTGTCTGGGAGCAGACAGAGATGTTGTGGTTGCCAGAGAGCTGACCAAACTGCATGAAACATTTATTAGAGGTAAACTGGGCAGTGAACTGGTGTTAAATTGTCAGCCTAAAGGAGAAGTGTGCTTAGTTGTTTCAGGCAGCCAAACAGTTGCTAAACAATATCAGGCCAATCCGTTGAACGACTTAACTATGAAACAGCACCTTGAGTTTTATATCGACAACGGAATAGAAAGAAAAACCGCTCTAAAGAAGGTTGCCCAAGACAGAGGGCTAAAGCGGAATGAGGTATATAAAAGATTAAAAACAGAGCATTAGCTACGTTTCAGTTCAAAAGATAACCTGTTTTGCTGACAGCAATATTCTTATGTAGTTTTTCTGGGGAAAAACTAAGAGCTAGCTGTTAAGCTAGCTCAGTTTAACCGTTTGTTATAGATTTTGTGCCATCTTAGAAATGCACTCTTTGCAGACTCTGCGGCCCATGTAATTTTCCATGTGATCAGCAGATCCACAGAAAATGCAGGCAGGGGCATATTTCTTAAGTATTATGCTTTCATCATCAACGTAGATTTCAACGTAGTCTTTAATCTCGATACCCATAACACGACGTAATTCAATTGGCAATACTAGACGACCCAGGTCATCAATGCGACGAACTATTCCAGTTGCTTTCATGACAATCTCTCCTTTAATACTGGCTAATTAACCAAATCTCGACATAATTATACATAATAAAATCAGCGCTGTCAATAGCCATTTTACTAAAAAGGAATTAGATGGCTCGAAAAGTAAATAACATGAACAAATGTAACTAATTATACAGGTGGGGAGCAAAAATGAGCTTAATAGATTCTCATGTACATCTTAATGACAGAAGATTCCAGGATGATATCGGAGCAGTAATAAACTCTGCACATAAGGCAGGGGTCTCGCATATGATTAATGTTGGGTCAAATATTGCAACTTCAAAGTTAGCAGTCAAACAGTCCCACCAGTTTAAGGGATTGTCAGCTGCTGTCGGTATTCATCCGCATCATGCCGACACCTATAATCGGAAAAGCATCAAGGAAATAGAGGCCTTACTTAGTGATAAAAAGGTTGTTGCCTGGGGTGAAATTGGCTTAGATTATCATTATGATTTCTCCCCGCGCCAGCAGCAGATGAAAGCATTTACCGGTCAACTTGAGCTGATAGCCAGACATAAGGTTCCGGTTATAATTCATAACCGGGAATCCCACCGCGACATGTTGAGAACCTTAACAGATTGGAAGGGCTCGATCACCGGGGTGATGCATTGTTATTCCGGTTCAGCGGAAATGGCCAGGAGTTTTCTTGACCTGGGGTATTATATCTCTATTGCGGGGCCAGTAACATTTAAGAATGCCAGAAAGTTGCTGGATGTGGTCAAGTATGTTCCACTGGAGAGTCTCTTAATTGAGACAGACTGTCCTTACCTGACCCCTGTGCCCTATCGAGGTAAAAGAAACGAACCTGCCTATGTCGTTGAGACTGCTCGTAAAATAGCCGAAATTAAAGGCCTTGATTTTGAAACTGTAGCCAGGCAAACTACTGAAAATGCTATCAAGCTGTTTAAATTAGGAAAAATAGATGCATAACCTACAGTCAATTAAAACCATAAAGAGCTTAATGAGTAAATATGATGTTACATTTCATAAAGGGCTGGGGCAGAACTTTCTCATCGATCGACCGGCACTTGAAAAAATAATAAAATCGGCTGATCCTCAAAAGCAGGATTTTATTCTGGAGATTGGCCCAGGCGTGGGGACCCTTACCTCAGAACTGGCGCGATTAGCCGGCCAGGTTGCCGCTGTAGAAATAGATAAAAGGCTATTCCCTATTTTAGAGGAAACCCTGTCAGAGTTTAGCAATGTCAGTCTCTATCAGGGCGATATATTAAAGGCTGACTTACAAGGTATTTTACCTGGTTCGAACAGATCCCTGAAGGTGGTAGCCAATTTGCCATATTATATTACTACTCCGGTAATCTTTAATCTACTGGAAAGTGGATATGCTTGGGAGAGATTAGTTTTTCTGGTGCAGAGAGAGGTAGCAGAACGTCTGGTAGCAGCTCCAGGATCAAAGCAATATGGAGCTTCCTCAGTTAATGCTCAGGTAAGAGCAAATTTACTTATAACTGGTATTGTCAAACCCGGTTGCTTTATTCCACGTCCAAAAGTAGAATCTGCTATAATTGTTATAAAGCCTTTTCAAAATAAGCAAACCCATAATCTAGATTTATTTAAAACCGTTGTCCAAAAAGCTTTTTCTCAGAGGAGAAAAAAGCTCTTCAATGCCCTGGCTACCAAGGGGAAACTGGAAATCTCCAAGGAGCTTTGGCATCAGATTTTTCAGAAAAGCGGTGTAGATGAATCAGCCAGAGCTGAAGAACTGACGGTTGCTGATTTTGAAAAACTAACAGAAAGTGTCTTTGAGGCACTAAAAGATATTCTATAATCTGGGGGATTAAAAGTGAAAGGTAAAAGGCATACAGCTATTTTGGAAGTAATCAATGAAAAAGAGCTTGAGACTCAAGAAGCATTATTAAATGAACTGCACAACAGGGGATGCTACGTTACTCAGGCAACGGTAAGTCGGGACATTAAGGAGTTAGGCCTGGTTAAACTGAAAGGGGCCAAGGGCAGGTATTATTATGCCCATGTCGATGATCAAAAACCGGGAAGTACAACAGATCGGCTGTTAAGATTGTTGCGCAACTCAATAATTGAGGTTGATTTTGTACGTAATATGATTGTGATCAAGACCATTACTGGAAGTGCTAATGCAGCTGCAGAAGCCATTGACAGCCTGGATGACAGCAATGTTTTGGGAACCCTGGCGGGGGATAATACTGTACTGGTTATTCTTAGAACTGATGAGGCAGCACCCTCGTATGTCAACAAAATAAAGCAGCTAATCAGGTAAGAGGCAAATAAAGATGTATTTCTCAATCTTACACAGTTGGTAATTTTTTGCCATCAGTATCGAATTGTGTTATAATTAAAACGATATTCTTGACAGGGGGGATGGTATTGGCTACGGCGCTTAAAGATATACGTATTGACTTAGAAAACCATCTGGGAAGCAGGATCAAACTTAAAGCTAATCGCGGACGTAAAAAAACCATAGTGCGCGAAGGAATCTTAGAACAGACCTATCCGCATGTATTTACTGTACGATTAGATAAAACTAATTCGTCTATTCCCCGAGTGTCTTATAGTTATATAGACATTTTAACATCAAGCATTGAATTAGAGTATTTAGATAACTAGGAAAAAGCCGTCACAGACGGCTTTTTTTATTTTACCAACTGATTTTGCGCCAATTAAATAAGCTTAGCAGTTGGATTTTAAATAATCACCAGCATTTGCCCTGGATAAATCTGCTCTTCGGTATACTGCAGGTGGTTGTAAGAAACAATATTTCTGACAGTAGTGTTGAATTGATTAGCAAGCTTGTATAATGTATCATTTGGTTTTACTTGATAGGGTTTCCCAGGGGGCTGCTGATAGCCTGCAGGCAGGTACTTGGGGGTTTCTATAATTCTGACCATGGTATCAGCTGGTACAAAGTTGAAAAGGTAGTTGATATCCTGATTGTACATTCTGATGCAGCCCATGGAAATGCTTTTACCAATTGAGGTAGGATCATCGGTGCCATGTATTCCATAGCCGCTGAGGCTTAAACCCATCCACCTGCTGCCATAAGGCCCGCCAGGATCTCCCGCCTTATTGATGATGCGGTATACTCCCAATGGTGTAGGGGTATTTGGTCTGCCAACAGCTACAGGATAAGCCTGATCAATTTTGTGTTGCATATATGCGTAAAGGTGACGCCAAAGGCGCAAAACAACAATCTCCACTCCATCACTCCTTAAATCCCTTTTTTTCATCATATGCAGCTCGCTCTGCAGCTGGAAGTTTTGCCAATGTAATAATTAGTATAATGGACAGGTATATCTGGCAATACTGGAATAGAGATTATTTTTACATTGCATGAGAGGATACTGTTATGACAAATTGTGGACCATTGCTTATTATTGGAGGGGCAGAAGACAAGAAAGATGACTGTGTAATATTGAATGAGTTCTTATCATTATCAGGTGGAAAAGGAGCCAGAATTGCAGTCATGGCTGTAGCTACCAAAGACTCTCTAACAGTGGAGCATGCTTACAAACGGATATTTCGCCAACTTGGTGCTGGCAGCTGTCAGGCAATTCATATTACAGAGCGTAACGATGCCAACGATTTGGATATTGCAGCGGACATTAAAGATATAGATGGCATATTTTTTACTGGAGGGGACCAGTTAAGAATAACTGCTATGCTGGGTGGGACAGAGCTTTACCGAGTTTTACATCAGGCCCATGCTCAGGGAGTAGTTATTGCCGGTACCAGTGCCGGAGCAGCAGTAATGAGCAAAGTGATGATTGTCGATGGAGAAAATGATAAACCCCCCAAAAAAGAAATTGTCAATCTTTCTCCCGGCTTAGGGCTGGTGGAGGGCATTGTCATTGATCAGCATTTCGCTCAACGAGGCCGATTAGGCCGTTTGTTATCTGTAGTAGCCTATAATCCCCAACTGTTGGGAGTTGGCATAGATGAAAACACGGCGGTTATCGTAGACGATGCCGAAGGATATATGAAGGTTATCGGGGAAGGAGCTGTCACAATAGTAGATGGTACTGATGTAGAATTTTCAAATGTTGCAGCAGCAGCAGCTGAGGAAACCCTAGCAGTGGCAGGATATCGCTTGCACACATTGCCAGATAGCTACAAATTTGACTTAAGAACTAGAAGATCAATTAATTCTGGCTATTCTAAGGAGGATAATAAGTGAAAATAGAGTCAGTACGATTGCTTAATGGCTTAAATATCCATAGCCATTATCCAGTTGTTGTAATCCGGCTGAACTTGGAAGAGTATGCTGAAGTAACGACAAACGATATTGGAATTGGCTTTATCAACAGATTATTAAAAGCCTTGCCAGGTCTGAATGAACATACTTGCAGTAAAGGATATGCCGGAGGCTTTGTCGAGAGGCTGCATGAAGGAACACTTTTGGGACATGTCATTGAACATACTGCTTTAGAGCTGCAAAAAATTGTAGGAATAGGGACCTACTTTGGTAAAACCAGAAGGGTTGATTCTTCTGGGGTTTACAATGTTGTTTTTGAGTACAAGGCAGCAGCAGCAGCCCAAAGAATAGCTTATATTGCAGTTAAGGTGATCAAAGACCTGTTGAAAAACATTGATCCAGGAATTAAAAGCATAGTTGAGGAGCTTAAAAAGGTTATCGACGATACTGAGTTAGGCCCCAGTACCCAGGCAATAGTTAAAGCGGCCAGAAAAAAGAATATCCCGATAACCCGGTTAGGCAGCAACAGCCTGATTCAATTGGGTTATGGTTCGAGTTCGGAAATAATTCAAGCGACAATAACCGGGCGTACCCCCTGTATTGCAGTTGATTTAGCCTGCGATAAAGCCTTAACTAAGCAGCGCCTGAGGGATTCCGGTTTACCTGTGCCCTATGGCAGAGTATGTAATACATTAAATGAGGCCATTGAGTTCGCCCGTCAAATCCAGCAGCCCATAGTGATCAAACCTGTTGATGGCAATCAAGGCAAAGGGGTCAGCCTGAATCTGACAGAAGACGGTGTCATTGAGCGGGCCTTTTATTTGGCCAAAAAATACTGCGATGAGGTTTTAGTTGAAGAGTATATCGATGGAAATCACTATCGCTGTGCAATTGTCAACGGCAGGTTAATTGCAGCTTCCTGGAGAATACCGGCCCATGTAATCGGAGATGGCCGCCATAGTATAGCTGAATTAATGGATATTGAAAATCTAAACCCATTAAGAGGGGAGTTTCATGAAAAACCATTGACTAAGCTTAAGTATGATCCAATTGTCAAGCAAGTACTGCAGAGGCAGAGCCTGAGCTTAACAAGTGTACCTGCGGTGGGAGACAGGGTCTTCCTAAGAGAGAATGCTAACCTGAGTACTGGCGGAATAGCTTATGATGTCACGGATATAATCCATAAAGATAACAGGCAACTGGTAGAAAATGCTGTCAAAATAATTGGCCTGGATGTGGCTGGTGTGGATATCGTACTGGACGAGATAACCAAATCTTATCGAGATTATGGGGGGGCTATTATTGAAATCAACGCTGCCCCCGGTCTGCGTATGCATCATTATCCGGCCAAAGGCAAATCACGGGATGTAGCGGCTGCTATTGTAGATTATTTGTTCCCGGGTACTGCTGACGGGCGTATTCCAATTGTCACTGTAACCGGCACCAATGGCAAAACCACTACTGTCAGGCTACTGGCACATATGTTAAAACAGAAATATGATACTGTCGGCTATACATCATCTGATGGTATCTACATAAATGGAGAGTGCCTTTTAACTGGCGACACCACCGGGCCGTTAAGTACCCGCAACCTGCTGGAGAGAAAAGAAGTTGATGTTGCAGTACTGGAGCTGGCCAGAGGTGGTATCCTTCATGGGGGAATTGCTTATGACTACAGCGATGTAGCTATCGTCACAAATATTGGCTACGACCATGTCGGGCAGGATGGTATTTTGTCACGCTGGGAACTGGCTGATTTAAAATCTTTAACTCTTGAAGCTCTAAAATCAGATGGGCATGCGGTGATCAACGCTGATGACTCATTTCAGTATCTGATGACAGATTCCGCCAACGAGAATATTATCTACTTCAGCTTGAAGGAAAGTAATCCGGTAGTTGTCGAACACCTGTCGCAGGGAAACAAGGCTGTATATCTAAAAAATAACAACCTGATAATTGGTGCTGGCGGCCAAGAGCAGATTTTATTAGGTGTTAAAGAAATCCCGATTACTTTTGATGGTAAAGCAAGGTACAATGTTGCCAATGCTCTGGCAGCAGTTGCCGCAGGTGTAGCTCTGGGTCTGCAGAGCAGCATCATAGCTGATTCATTGAGAGACTTTAATCCAAACATTATTCACAATCCCGGACGCCAGAATATAATCAGTATGCCGGGAGATAAAACCATCATGATTGATTACGCTCACAATCCCCAGGGCCTGGAATCACTGACCAGCTTTGTAAAAGAACTCAATTATAAGCGGATTATCGGCGTGGTCTGTGCCCCGGGGGACAGAACTGATGAGCAACTTATACAAATGGGAAAAATCATAGCCAACGGCTTTGACAAGGTTATAATCAAAGAAGACCAAGATACGCGGGGAAGAAAGGCCGGAGATATTGCCAAACTGTTGCAGGATGGGTTTTATCTGGAGAACCCTCAGGGACAGGTTGAGATCATTCTGGATGAGATAGCGGCCATAACCCATGCTTTAAGAATGTTAAAAACAGATGAACTGTTGGTGGTAACCTATGAAAACTTAAATCAATGTTTGAGATCAATAAGATTAGCAACCGGTGTAGCCTTGACCGCAAATAAAAAACTGATAGCCGGGTTATAGGATGTGTTATAATTAAGTTAAAGATAGTCACCCTTTGGTGGGTGACTTTTTAGTTGAGGTCATTTTGACTGCCAAAGGTCAACGGGAAATGCTGCTAAAGGAGGATACAATGGTCGAAGTATTGGCCCCGGGTAAACTTAATCTGGGTTTAAATGTGTTGGGAATCAGACCAGATGGCTACCATATGCTGGACACTGTGTTTGTAATGGTGGATATTTTTGATACAATAACACTTGAAGAACGGAAAGATAACCGAATTGTTATCAATTGTGATCATCCTTTAGTTCCCAGCGGCAGTGATAATATCGTATGGCAGGCTGTCCGAAAAATGCAGGCAATGTCAGGGGTTACCAAAGGAGCCGAGATTGTTATTAATAAACGTATACCAGTCGGCGGGGGAATGGCTGGCGGCAGCTCAGACGCAGCAGCTGTCCTGAGAGCTTTGCCCTATCTTTGGAAACTGGAAGTCGAACGTAAAATGGTAAAAAAAATTGCCTGCCAGCTGGGGGCCGATGTCCTGTATTGTTTTTTAGGCGGGGTGCAAAGAGGAAAGGGTATAGGAACTGATTTAACCGGCATCGTCAGCAAATGCAAATTGAGTTTTGCAGTGTTGCCTCAGCCTTATGAAATAACGACCTCGAAAGTATTCAAAAAGTGGGATGCCCTGGCTGATAAAACTACATATCAGATTAATGATATTGAAAAAGCTCTTGTTTCTTGCGATAATAAGCTGTTACGTTCAGTATTAGGCAATGCCTTAGAACCTGCAGTTATTGAAATTCAGCCGGAGTTGGAGCAGAACTTGACAAGTCTGCGGAGCAAGGGCTTCAATGCTCAGCTTACCGGCAGCGGTAGTACTATTTTTGTTGTTCTGGACGATCAAAAGGATATCCTGAGATTGCAAAAAAAATATAACGGTGAAATCCTTCAGTGTAGCTTGCTTACCAGTTTGCCTGATGTAAAATGTTACACTAAATAGAGGAATTCAACACGTAATATTTAATATATAATACAGTGGTTTGTCGGAGGGATTAAAATGTCAGAAAAGAAATTGCATTTAGAGTTAAATAGTTATAAACCATTACGAGAAATAGTCTTTGAGGTAATTAGAGAGTCAATTTTAAGCGGAAGATTTGCTCCAGGCGAGCGTTTAATGGAAACGCAGTTGGCTGAAGAACTGGGTGTCAGCCGGACCCCTGTCAGAGAAGCTATCAGAAAATTAGAGCTCGAAGGTTTGGTTGTTATGGTTCCTCGCCGAGGCGCCTATGTTGCCAGCATGAGCGTTAGGGATATTTCTGAAACATTTGAAATACGCTCTGCTCTGGAAGGCCTTGCTGCCAAGCTTGCAGTTGATAAAATAACAGCTGATGAATTAGAAGCAATGGAAGTTACAGTTTTAAGAATGAGCAAAAGCATTGATAATAAAGACTTGACTGAATTAGTGGAAATTGATGAAGAATTTCATGATATTTTAGTAAAAGCCAGCCGGAACCAGCGCTTGACCCAGATGATCAGTTTATTGCGGGAGCAAATAAAAAGATTTAGGAGAGCCAGCTTATCAACATTGGAGCGTCAGAGTTTAATTCTGGGGGAACACCGTCAGATTTTAGAGGCGATAGCTGAAAGAGCCACAGATAAAGCTCAAAGATTAGTTGAAGAGCATATCTCTAATGCTGAGGATAGCCTGTTAAACGTAGTGAGAAACCGCCAGGAGTAAAAGCAGTATATTGAACGTAACAGGGGTGGAGATTTTGTCTTCCAATAAATGGAAAAGAAGTGAACGAGTTGGAGCATTAATTGAAATGCTGACCACCTCTCCCAGAAAGCTTTATTCTTTAGGGGAGTTTGCCGGTTTTTTTAATGCCGCGAGGTCAACTATCAGCGAGGATTTGTCACTGACACGCCAGGTGTTAAAGAATCTGGGCCGAGGTCATATAGAAACGATTGCTGGTCCTGCAGGTGGTGTGCGGTATATTCCCGGAGTGGCGGAGTGGCGTCGGCTGGAGCTGCTAAATGAGTTGCGTCAGCGGTTGACCGACCCGGAGCGCATTTTACCCGGAAACTACATCTACATGACAGATTGCATATACGATCCTAAAACCTGCAATCTGCTGGGTGAGATATTTGCTTCATATTACTATAAAACTGCTCCGGATGCTGTAGTAACTGTGGAGACCAAAGGCATTCCCTTGGCCATGGCGACAGCCTATTATTTGAACGTACCGGTAATTGCGGCGAGGCGAGATCATTTAATAACTGAAGGCACATCTGTCAGTATTAATTACGTCTCCGGATCATCTCGCAGTATCCAAACTATGTCCTTAGCAAGAAGGTCACTTTCTTCTGGTAAAAAGGTTTTAATAATTGATGATTTTATGCGTGGTGGAGGAACTATTAAAGGCTTAATGGAATTAATGGTCGAGTTTGAAGCTACTGTTGTAGGAGTGGGGGTTTTATTATCAACAGCCAGTCCAGCCCAAAAGCTTGTTAATGACTATATTTCCATGCTGATTTTAGATGATGTCGACACAATTAACAATAAAATTAGTATGCACGTTTCTCATTTTTACAAAAAATAATTAAAAATTGTTATAAAATCATAAAGTTATGCAGGAAAAATACGTTTTACATAGAAGAAATCAACAGCTAAATTGTTAGCACCAAGAAGGAGGTGTCCTCATGCAAGTTACGGAAGTTCGGATTCGAAGAGTTAACAATACAGGTAGAATGCGTGCCATAGCTTCTATAACAATTGATGATCAGTTTGTAGTTCATGATTTGCGAATCATCGAAGGCAACAACGGGTTATTTGTAGCGATGCCAAGCCGTAAAACACCAAACGGCGAGTTTAAAGACATTGCTCACCCGATCTGCACAGAAATGAGGCAGCACATTCATGATCAGATTATGGCTGAGTATGAACGTGAGAATGCTTCAGAGCAATAGAATGTGCAAAACTATAGTGAGCTTATTATAAACTATAACAAGGGGCTTACTGACGTTTTACTGGTACATATATTTAATACTATAGCTTAAACTAAGAGAGATATTCTCTCTCTTTTATTTTTAAACAGCTGTTGTGCCTGCAGCTGACAGCCACTATTTATGGTGGAGGCTGTAATAATTTTAGTTAGGGCTTGAAACTATCGGACTGATATATTACCATCAAGCTAATGAGACTTTAGTTAGGAGAATAAATAATGAAGAACAAGACAGTTGCTTTGATTCTGACAGCAGGCAAGGGCAAGAGAATGAAATCAAAGTTGATAAAGAATCTACACCCTCTCTCAGGTAAACCATTAATAAAACATTTGGTTGAGTCGGTAAAAAAGACTGGCATAGACGATATTGCCTTAGTTATAGGGAACGATGCCGATAAGGTAAAAGCGAGCTTGGGTGAGGAGTTTACTTATATATACCAGCATGAGCTGTTAGGGACAGGTCATGCAGTGATGAAGGCAGAGGAGTTCATCAGAGATAATATCAACAGCACTATTGTTGTTTTTTTAGGGGACGGACCTTTGGTAACGGTAGAATCGTTAGAAAAATTGATTGCAACCCATCAGCAGCAGGATGCTTCGGCAACATTGCTGACCTCAATCAAAGATAATCCCCATGGTTACGGTAGAATTGTCAGAGACAAATCAGAGGCCGTGAAATACACAGTGGAAGAAAAAGATGCAACTGAGGCAGAGAAAAAAATAAAAGAAGTCTGGGCCGGAATCTGCTGTTATCAGGCCAAAGATCTGCTGGAAAGCCTGGCGCATATTGACAATGACAATGCCCAGGGTGAATATTATCTGCCGGATACATTTAAGCATTTACTCAACAATGGGCATAAGGTTTTGGCTGTTAAGGCTATCACAAATGAAGAGACCCTGAATGTAAATGATCGCGCCAAGCTCGCAGTAGCAGAAAAATACTTGAATGATAACTATTTGCATCAACTGATGCACAGCGGTGTCACTATCATCAGCCCGGAAACTACTATTATTGAGTCAAGTGTTAAGATCGCCCCGGATACTACAATTTTACCTTTTACATATCTGACCGGAAATAGTACAATAGGTACTGATTGCGTAATTGGTCCCTACACCCATGTAATAAATTCTACTATAGGAGATAATGTGGCTGTTGAACGCTCTACGATACGCGGATCAAAGATAGCTGAGGGAGTTAAGATAGGTCCTTTTGCTTACCTGCGGCCCAACACTATTGTGAAATCTGAAGGCAAGGTGGGGACGTTTGTAGAAGTAAAAAACTCGGTAATTGGAAAAGGCAGTAAAACCAACCATTTAAGCTATGTTGGTGATACCGACATTGGCGATAATGTTAACCTGGGAGCCGGCACAATAATAGTTAACTATGATGGAGTGCATAAGCATAGAACAACTATTGAGGATGAAGCCTTTGTAGGTTGCAATTCTAACCTGGTGGCTCCAGTAAAGATTCAAGAAGGGGCCTATGTAGCTGCTGGGTCGACTGTGACAGAGGATGTACCTCCCTACGCACTTGCAATAGCAAGAAGCAGACAAGTAAATAAAGAAAACTGGGTACTAAGCCGAAACAGAGTATTTAAAAGCAAAAAAAAGCATTAGGAGCATTTAAGGAGAGGGAAAAAAATGGAGCAAATGTGCAAGCTAAAGCTGTTTACTGGGTCAGCGCATGTTGAATTAGCTAAGGAAATAGCAGGTGCGTGTGGAATTTCATTAGCTAAAAGCAGTTTGATCACGTTTAGTGATGGTGAAAAGTCGGTGCGTATTGATGAAAGTGTACGTGGTTGTGATGCGTTCATTATTCAGCCTACCTGTTCACCTAGTGCAGAATATTTGATGGAAGTATTGATCTATATCGATGCCCTGAAACGAGCTTCAGCTCGCTCTGTAACCGCTGTTATTCCTTATTTTGGCTACGCCAGACAAGATAGAAAGTCTAAGGCCAGAGATCCGATCACAGCTAAATTAGTAGCAAATTTGTTTACTGTTGCTGGCGCGGACAGGGTTTTAACAATGGATTTGCACGCCCGCCAGATTCAGGGTTTTTTTGATATTCCAGTAGACAACCTGGAGGCCAATAATATCCTGGCTGAGTACTTTATTGGCTTAGGGTTTCGTGATCATAAAGACATAGTTATTGTCTCCCCGGATAATGGTGGTATTACTCGAGCCAGAAATCTGGCAGTTGTCTTGAATGCTCCACTGGCCATTATTGATAAGAGGAGATCATGCCCTAATGAGATGGAAGTAATGAATGTTATCGGCGATATTAAGGGTCGAATAGCTATCATGACTGATGATATTATTGATACTGCAGGAACTATTACCCGTGGTGCCGAAGCCTTAATGAATATGGGGGCTCGATCAGTTTATGCGAGCTGTGTGCATCCGGTATTATCTGGCCCAGCAGTTGAGAGAATAGCGACCAGTGTAATCAAAGAATTAGTTGTAACCAATACAATCCCCCTTTCAAAACAGGCCAAAGCACTGGATAATATTAAGGTATTGTCCGTAGGTAAACTGTTTGCAGAAGCAATTAGAAGAATTTACGAACATCGATCTGTCTCAGCCTTGTTCGATTTGGATTAATAGCTCGACTTAATAAGCTAAGTTTAATCTTTGATTGTAAAGATAACCGGGGTATTCCCGGTTTATAGCCTGGTTGATGGCCTGCGCTTTGCCAACCGGAAAAGTGAGCTGGAGTGATATTATGAAATGTATAGTGGGGCTAGGTAATCCAAGCCTTAAATTTAAAAATACTCGTCATAACCTGGGATTTGCAGTGATCGCCAAGCTGGCAGAAAAGCTTGAGGTATCGGTACAGCGGGCCAGGTTTAAAGGGCTGTATGCCAAGACCTCATTTCAAGGTGAATCAATTGTGCTTTTGCAGCCGTTAACCTTTATGAATAACAGCGGTTACAGTGTGGCTGAGATGGTTTCATTTTTTAAGTGCGATTTGCAGGATATCCTAATAGTTTATGATGACCTTGACTTTGCTGTCGGCAAGCTAAGGTTCAGAATGAAGGGCAGTTCTGGCGGGCATAATGGCATGAAATCTATTATTAATCAGCTGGGCTACAGTGAATTTCCTCGACTGCGGCTGGGTATTGGCAAACCTGAATTTAAGCGGGTAGATTATGTTCTGAGCAGGTTTAGTGAGGAAGAGCAGATCATAATTGATAAAGTAATTGATACTGCCGCTGAAGGTGCTCTGTGTTTTGCTGTTGAAGGCATCGATCAGGCTATGAACAAATACAATATTGATTTGGATTAAGTTTTTTGATCTTAGGCATACTAGAAGAAAACTAGGAGGATAATCTTGCCCACGATTATTACCGCACTTTTTGCTGCAAGTATAGCCTATGTCTTCAATACCCTGATCATAAAAAAGCTTGGTATATCAGTACTGACAGATATTGTACCGATCGGAGAGGAGTTTATTAAAACTTTCTTGGCTGTTAAGTATAATGCTCATATTATATCCGTACATTTAATATTTGGAACCGTTGAGGCGCTCAGTGACTTCTATGCTGGCGAAAAAACTGCAGCCGGGATGAGTGTTATTTCACATGGTCTGTTTGGTTTGCTGGCCGTAATTGTTTATAATAATTTTGGTTTATGGTGGTCAATTGTTTCAAGCGCTGCGTTTCATATGACATATAACAGGTGGATGCTGAGTAAGGTAGACTGAATCCCCAAATGGGGTTTTTTGTCGTTTTAAACATGAGGTGAAATTATGCAAAATATTCTCAAAAAAATTAAGAAACTGCCGGCCTACGAAGAGCTTAAGGCTCAATTGAAGCAGGGAAAAGGCGAGCAGGCTGCCTTTGGTTTAGTTGGAACCCATAAAACAGCTTTGATTTGCTCGCTGCTGACAGATCTGAGCCAGGCTGCCATTGTAGTGACCAATGAGGAAAAACAAGCTCTTATCTGGCAGGAAGATTTACAAGCTTTATTGCCAGATTGGGATGTCTGCTATTTTCCCAAAAAAGACATTAAACTCCAAAGACTGCTGTTGGCTGATAGCTATGATACCACCAGATATCGGTTACAGAGCCTGAAATCGTTGATGAATAGAGAGCAGGTTATTGTGTTGACAACGATTGAGGCTGTCATGGAAGCTTTGCCTGCTCCCAAAAGTTTTGAGGAGCTAAGCATTGTTTTAACTAATGATACTAAAATTGAGCTGTACAGCTTAATAAATATCCTTATTTCTGCTGGCTACAAAAGGGTTACCCAGGTTGAGGGATACAGCCAGTTCAGCGTCAGGGGAGATATTGTAGATATCTACCCACTGTTGACTCCACACCCGGTCAGGATTGAATTCTTTGGTGATGAAGTAGACTCAATCAGATATTTTGATCCAGGCGACCAGCGTACTATAGCAGTGATCGACAGTATTGAGCTTAACCCTGCCTCAGAGTATTGCTGGCCTCTGGCTAATATGGAAAAAGGGGTGGCAGTTTTGCAGGCTGATATTGCAAAAAGCCTCAAAATAAACCCTGACAGTCCGATGAAGGAGCGTTGGTATGAAGACCTGGAGCAGCTAAAACAGGGCAGCAGTGTAGCAGGTTTTGAGCAGTTTTCAGCCTATTTTACTGAATTGGACAGCTTTTTATTTGATTATGCTGCGTATAAACCGTTGATAATTTGGGATGAACCGGCTCGCTTGGCTGAGAAATCCAATTGGAGAATGACTGAACTGATCGATGACAACAATCTGCTACCCCGACAGCAGTATTCTCAGCACAGTTACAGTAGATTAATAGCAAACGCCAACAAGTCCGGAAATGTACTGACTATTTCGTTGCTGTCAAGACAAATAAAACACCATAATCCGGTACAGCTACATACCTTTGCTGCCCGACAGGCCCCAACTTTTCATGGGCAGATTAACTTCCTGATTCAAGAATTAAACCGCTGGTCGAAGCAAAACTACAGTGTAGTCATTACCAGTAGCGATCGAGCCAAGCTCCAGGGGTTGGCAGATCAAATTCAGGACAGCGGCCTGGAAGCTTTGGTTGTTGACAGATTACCTGAGAATATATCAGTAAATCGGATTTTGCTGACGGAAGGAAATCTGCGGCAGGGATTTGAGGTTCCCGAGCTGCGATTTGTGATGCTGACCGAGCAAGAGGTTTTTGGTACAAGGAAGGTTCTGGATAAAAAACGCAGGAAAATCAAAAAAGATAGTAGAAAGAGTTTGTTAGACTATCGGGAGCTGAGCCCAGGGGATTATATTGTTCATATTTCACATGGGATTGGGGTATATCAGGGCCTGAAAACAATGGAGATCAATGGGGTTCATCGTGATTATCTGGGTATCAGATACAAAGGTGAGGACAGATTATATGTACCTGTTGATCAAATCCACCTGGTTCAAAAGTATGTTGGATCAGAAGGACGTGCTCCGCGGCTTTACTCATTGGGTAACAGCGAATGGCAACGAGTGAAATCACGGGTTAAGGCCTCAGTTCAGCAAATGGCCCAGGAATTACTGAAGCTTTATGCCAAAAGGGAGTCGATCTCGGGAGTCTCCTATCCTCAGGATGACAAATGGCAGCTGGAGTTTGAAAAGTCCTTTCCATTTGAGGAAACCCCGGATCAGCTGCGGGCAGTTAAGGAGATTAAGCAGGATATGGTCAGCTCCAGTCCTATGGACAGACTGCTGTGCGGAGATGTGGGCTATGGTAAAACTGAGGTTGCTTTGAGAGCAGTTTTTAAGGCTGCAATGGCCGGAAAACAGGTCGCCATATTGGTCCCGACGACAATCCTGGCTCATCAACATTTTCGAACCATCACGACCAGATTAGTAAGATATCCGATAAATGTAGCTATGCTAAGTAGATTTCGTTCCCGTAAGGACAATACTAAAACTATTGAGGGGATCAGAGCCGGCTCTGTTGATATTGTAATAGGGACCCATGCCCTGCTCCAGGACAGAGTTAAATTTAAGGATTTAGGCTTGTTGGTGATCGATGAGGAACAAAGATTTGGGGTAGCTCATAAAGAAAAAATAAAACAGCTAAAAGCAAATGTGGATGTCCTGACGCTTAGTGCAACTCCAATTCCGAGAACTCTGCACATGTCGATGGTCGGCATGCGCGACTTGAGTATGATTGAAACTCCTCCTGAGAACCGCTATCCGGTTCAAACTTATGTTGTGGAATATGAACCAAATTTGGTTGTAGAATGCATCAGCCGAGAGATAGCTAGAGACGGACAGGTTTATTATTTGCATAATCGGGTAAAAGATATCGAGCTCACCGCAGCCAAATTACAGCAGTTGCTGCCTGAGGCCCGGATCGCTGTAGGCCATGGAAGAATGACAGAGCGCCATTTAGAGCAGATTATGATTGATTTCTACAATCATGAATATGATATTCTGGTCAGCACCACCATTATTGAAAGTGGGTTGGATATTCCCAATGTCAATACCCTGATTATCGAAGATGCTGACAAGTTTGGTTTGGCCCAGCTGTACCAGCTGAGGGGCAGAGTGGGCCGTACCAACAGACTGGCTTACGCTTATTTAACCTATCGAAAAAATAAGGTTCTCACTGAAGTAGCTGAAAAAAGGCTGAACGCCATCAGAGAGTTTACTGAACTGGGTGCCGGGTTTAAAATTGCTTTGAGGGATCTGCAAATAAGAGGCACCGGTAATATTTTGGGGCCCGAGCAGAGTGGGTTTATGATGCAGGTGGGCTACGATCTGTATGTACAGCTGTTGGAAGAATCATTGAAAGAACTTAAAGGAGAGATTCCTGCCAAAAAATTTGAAGTCGATATAGATCTGGGGGTCGATGCTTATATCCCCAACAGATACATTAAGGACAATAAAGTTAAGATAGAAATGTACAAAAAAATAGTAGCAAGTGAAAATCGAGAACAGATCCAGGATATTACTGACGAATTGCTTGACCGGTTTGGCAATCCCCCTTTGCCGGTAAGAAACCTGCTTTTAATCTCTGAAATTAAAGCTGCGCTGAAGGCAATTAAAGTTAAGTCTCTGGTGAGAAAAAAACACAATGTCAAAGCAACTTTTTGTAAAGAAGCTGTAATAAAACCAAACTCGATTCAAAAGCTGTGGGAGTTGTATGGCCAACAGATTCAGTTAAATTCCGGTAAAGAAGTGGGCTTGCAAATAACTGTTAAGAATGATGATGTGGAGCAGCTTTTGAGAGAGCTAAACAGTATGTTTAAGGATTTAGTGGAACTGGAAGAATCATTAACAAGCTGAGGTAGATTACTATGTTTAAAAAGATCACACGTAATAAAGTGTTAATTGCTGTCATTGCTTTGTTGCTGGCATTCGTGATTGTTGCTGCTGTAGCAGGCAGCAGGTGGTCTGCCTGGCTCCGAAGTGAAGATGTCTTAGCATTAGCGGGTATTAAAGGATTTCCTGTCAAATTTAATGGAATCGTAATATCCAAACAAACCATCTTAAAGACCTATCAATGCTATAATATATACTATGAATTGCTTCAATATGAAACATCAGTAGATGTCAAGGAGAAAAACTCAACTATCTTTCACGAGCACCTTAATTCAGTTTTAGTAGAGGCCGATGTTTTAGCCAATAACCTGGTGTCTGAAGCACAGATTAAGACAGAAGCAGCCAGGCTTTGGGAGATCGTCAATAGCCAGGCAACCCGCCGTGGAATTCAGCTTGACGACCTTTTAGCAAAGTATGATGTTACCAGGGCAGAAATAGAAAACAGTTTGCGGGAACAGGCTGTTTTAAGACTGGTTAAGGAAAAAATAACAGCTGGAGTGGAAGTAGATGATATTGCCGCCCAGGAATTTTATCAGCAGAATCAGGAGCAATACCTTACTCCACCCAAAGTACAGGTTTTAATGATCACAGTTGATAATCTGGAAGATGCGGAAACTGCGTGGAAAGAGATCAGCAGCGGAGCCGACTTTTTTGATGTACTTGTCAAATACAATGATAAAATTGCCTTAGCCGAAAATACATATAAATTCTGGGTTAAAGAAGGACAACTTTCGACTCAGCTTGATAAGGTAATATTTGACATGGAGATAGGAGAAAAAAGAGGAATTGTTGCCACCAGTGAAGGGTATCATATTATTAAAGTTGAGAATGTAGTTGAAGCACAGTTGCAGGAGTTTGAGAGTATTAGGAATATTGTTATTAAAGATATTATGGAGCTCCAGGCAAATAACAAATGGAAAGAATATATTACTCAACTTCGTGCTAACACAAGTATCATTGTCTGGCACTAAAATTCATTTATTGCAACAAAAAGGGGGATAGTGATGAAAGCAACCGGGATAGTACGTCGCATTGATGATTTAGGTCGAGTAGTAATACCAAAAGAAATTCGCCGTACCATGCGTATTCGTGAGGGAGATCCTCTGGAAGTGTTTGTAGACCGCGAAGGGTCTGTGATTTTGAGAAAGTATTCTCCGATTGGGGAGCTATCTGAATTTGCCTTGGAGTATGCAGAGGCATTATTTGAAACAACAGGCAACCCTGTTATGATTACTGACAGGGATTCGGTAATAGCTGTCGCAGGCGCGGTTAAAGATTTAAATGGAAAAAGAATCGGTCCTCAGGCAGATGCTGCCATGGAGAACAGGAAGACTTTGGAAATAAAAGCTGCTAATGAGGTTCATGAATTTAATGGAGGATTACTGCAGCACGTCAGTAATGAGTATACATATTACCAGGCGTTATTAGTTCCCATTATTTCTCAGGGACAGCCAGTGGGTTCTGTGGTATTCTTTACCCGTGATAAGCAGGGTCAGTTAAGTGAAATAGAATTAAAATTAGCTGAGACTGCGGCCTCATTTTTAGGGAAGCAGATGGCAGATTAGTTGTTACGATTGGACATATGTGTATATAATTAGGTAGTACAAAGAGTACTGCCTTTTTTGGTTCTTCATCAAGGTAGCCAGGGCTGGCTATTTTGACTGTAAAAACAGGCTGAATATAATTTCAATGTGGTGACGGGGTTGGGGATTAATAATGCGAAGTGAAAAACAGAACTCGTTTGTTAAAAACACGGTAATATTATCATTTGCAGGTATCTTTTCGAGGGTATTAGGGGCATTTTTTAGAATTCCGCTCTATAGACTGATAGCAGATGAAGGCATGGGTTTATATACAACTGGATACAATATCTATGCCATGCTGCTGGCCATATCGACAACTGGAATTCCAATTGCCATTTCCAAACTGGTTGCTGAGGAAGTCTCTGGCAACCGCCTGGGGGAAGCCAGAAGAATTTTTAGATTTGCAGCTATTATGTTAACCGTTATTGGGTTTTTTGTTACCTTGGGACTTATCTTTACTGCACCTTTTATTGCTGATATTATTGGTGATTCCCGGGCTGTATACCCTTTAATAACTATTGCTCCCGCTATCTTTATTGTAGCTCTAATGGCTGCATTTAGAGGATTTTTTCAGGGACTGCAGAGGATGTGGCCAACTGCCATTTCACAGATTTTTGAGCAGATTGGCAGAGTGATTACAGGATTATTACTGGTTTGGTATATGGTTAGAAATAGTTCACCAGTAGAGTACACAGCTGCAGCTGCCTGTTCGGGGGCTACAGTTGGATCATTGATCGGCTTAATAGTTATACTAGTCATTTATTTTAAATCAAAGCCTTATCTAAACAAGCTTACCTCCAACAGTGAACCAGCCAAAATTAACAAAAAAATAATAAAAAAAATATTGCTGTTTGCCATACCGATAACCATTGGAGCGATGGTCATCCCGTTTATGAATGGCATTGATGTAGCTCTTGTTCCCCGAAGGCTGCAATCAATTGGGTATACTGAGTCGCAATCTATGGCCTTGTATGGCAGATTGACAGCAGTCGTGCCCTTAATTAACTTACCATCTCTGCTGGCCTATGCTTTGGCAGCAAGCTTGGTTCCGGCAGTCTCAATGGCGACTGCTAAAGGCAGATCCAATGCCGTCCGTTCCAGGTCGAGATTGGCTGTTAAGCTGGTCCTGCTGATTGGTCTGCCGGCGGCAGCAGGGCTGAGTTTATTAGCTGAGCCAGTATGCCTGCTGCTATACAATGATATTCTACTGGCGCCAATTTTAGAGATTTTAGCCTTTGTGGCCGTCTTTTTAACCCTGCATCAGGCCTGTACTGGAATCTTACAGGGTTTAGGCCAGACCAGCATTCCGGTTAGAAACCTGTTTATTGGCGGTATGGCCAAAGTCATATTAAACTTTATTTTACCTGCTATACCTGCTTTAAACATCCGTGGGGCAGCTATATCCAGCGTTGTCGCTTATGGAATAGCGTCGATACTCAATATCAGGGCAGTCTGCAGGCATGCCGGGCTGAGAATCAAATGGTTTAATATGATAACCAAACCATTAATAGCAACAGCAGTAATGTCAGTGTTTGTGGGCTTGGGATATAATACACTCATGGGTTTTGGAGTCAACAATATCCTAGCGACCTTAACCGTAATTGCAGGAGGCATGATTATTTTTTTGGCAAGCATCCTGTTGACCAGATTCTTTAGCAGGTCAGAATTAAACGCAATACCAGTTATTGGTTCATCTCTTATCAAAATTGTCAGTGCCCTGGGTATTTTAAGAAGCGAATAGCAGATATGACTCATCGGAATTTGATCTTGCTGACCTGAGCTCAATAACATAAATCACAGCTGTTTGTGATATTATGTAAAATGGAGTGCAAAGACAGTTGATTGAAAAAGCATCTGCCAAAGAAGTGAATAATAATGTTTTATCTACAAAGACAATTTGCTATAATGGTTAGTGTCGCTATGGTTGGAAAGTGGGGTAGACATGCGAAGAGAAAAACAAAGCTCATTTGTTAAGAATGCTGCAATATTATCTTTTGCAGGCATATTTTCCAGAATGCTGGGGGCTATTTACAGAATTCCATTATACAGATTAATCTCTAGTGAAGGTATGGGCCTTTTTTCTATGGGCTACAATGTGTACGCTATGCTGTTAGCCATATCGGCAACCGGAATACCAGTCGCAATTTCCAAGCTGGTGGCCGAGGAAACCTCACGCAACCGCATGGGGGAAGCGCGGCGTATTTTTAAGGTTGCTGCCATACTCCTGACAGCCATTGGGTTTGTTGTTACCTTAGGACTTATTTTTACTGCCCCGGTTATCTCCAAATCAATAATTAAAGAGCCCAGAGCAGTATATCCACTGATAGCTGTTGCTCCAGCTATCTTTATAGTAGCTTTAATGGCATCGTTTAGAGGCTTTTTTCAGGGACTTCAGCTGATGTGGCCGACTGCCATTTCTCAGATAACCGAGCAGATCGGCCGGATAGTTACAGTATTAATTTTAGCTTGGTACATGGTCAGTATTGATGCCAGGATCGAGCTTACGGCAGCCGCTGCTTCTTTCGGATCAGCAGTAGGATCTTTGGTTGGTTTAGTGGTCATACTGTTAATCTATTTTAAATATAAGCCCTATATTAAAAAACTTACGAGCAGGAGCCCCAGAGTTAGTAGGAGAACTAACAAACAATTAATTAAGAGAATTCTCTGGTTTGCCATTCCAATAACCATTGGAGCGATGGTTATTCCCTTAATGAACGGCATAGATACAGTTTTAGTTCCGCGAGGATTACAGGTGGCCGGTTTTACGAAATCCGAATCCACAGCTATGTATGGGGATTTGACGTCTGTCGTACCCTTGATTAATTTACCGTCAATGCTGGCTTATGCTTTAGCGGCCAGCCTGGTTCCAGCTATCTCCACCGCAAGCTCTGAAGGCAAGTGGAAAGCAGTGCGTTCCAGGTCAAGTCTGGCCATCAAGCTAATCCTGTTAATCGGTCTTCCAGCAGCAGCCGGGTTGAGTTTATTGGCTAAACCGATTACACTAATGCTATATGATACAGTGATAGCTGCACCTATTTTAGAAATATTGGCGTTTGCTGTAGCCTTTTTAACCTTGCATCAGGCCTGCTCGGGTATTCTACAGGGCCTGGGGCATACCGGGGTGCCGGTTAAAAACCTAATGATTGGTGGCGCCATTAAAATAGTTCTCAACCTGATCCTGCCGACCATTCCCACCTTGAATATTCGGGGTGCGGCTATAGCCAGTGTGGTTGCTTATGTGGTCGCCTCGATCCTAAATGTAAGGTCTGTCTGCAAACACACTGGATTAAAAGTAAAATGGTCTAATATGATCATTAAACCTTTAATTGCAACCGGAATCATGGCCATTTTTGTGGCATACAGTTACAATTATTTAGCAGGAATTGGTATCTCAAACACAATCGCAACTTTAGTTTCGGTAACAATTGGCATGGGATTTTACGCAATAGGGGTATTAGTTACCAAATGCTTTTCTGAATCTGAATTGAGTTCAATACCATATGTGGGTCCCCCAATCATTAAAATAGCTGGTAAACTAAGGCTATTAAGAAGGGATTAAAATTGAGTATGCATTTAAAAATAATCGGTTTAGGACCGGGTTCCTGGGAGGATTTAACCTTAAGAGCCAGGCAGGAGCTGTTCCAGAGCAAATGTTTAATCTTTCGCACAGAACAGCATCCGATGGTAGCAAAAGCAGTAGAACAAGGGATAAAATTCACTAGTTGTGATAAATTTTATGATAACACTAACACTTTTCCTGAGGTTTATGATAATATATGTAAGCATGTAATTGAAAAATTTGCCGATAATAATATTGTCCACTATGCTGTACCCGGACATCCGTTAGTTTTAGAAAAAACGGTTACACTATTGATTGCAGAGGCAAAACAACATAATATTAAAGTATCGATTATTTCTGGTATCAGCGTTTTAGATGCCATTTACAGCTCTCTCAAAATTGACCCTGCCGGTATCAGTGTCTTAGATGCTTTGAATATGCCTAAAAAAGCAGTTTGGGCGGGTCAGGAGTTGCTTATTACCCAAGTTTATAATAAACTTACAGCTGGTGACCTAAAACTATTACTGTTGGAGGAATACAGTGCCGAGCATCAGGTTAAGGTACTCAAAGCCGTCGGGGTAGCTGGGCAGGAACAGGTGACCGAGGTTCCGCTGTTTCAGTTAGACTGGCAGGATTTCGATCATTTGACAAGTGTCTACGTGCCGGCAACTGACGAGATCGCCACGTCTTCTATTTGGCGGCTGGAAGAGATATTAGAGATCCTTCGATCCCCAGCAGGATGCCCCTGGGATAGAGAGCAAACCCATCAATCATTGCAAACTCCGTTGTTGGAGGAAAGTTATGAAGTGTTGGAAGCATTGCAACTTGAAAATATGGACATGCTATGTGAAGAACTGGGTGATTTGTTATTACAGATTGCCTTCCATGCCCAAATAGCCAGAGAAAACTCACATTTTTCATTAAAAGACATTATTTTGGGCATAAATAAAAAAATGGTTCGCAGACACCCCCATGTTTTTGGTAATATAATGGTAAGCGACACTGGGGAAGTTCTACATAACTGGGAGCAAATAAAATTGAGAGAAAAATCTGAAGGCAAACTGCCGGCTGGATTGTTAGACAATATAACCACCACCTTGCCAGCTCTGATGCAGGCCGAAAAAGTGCAGGCTAAAGCAGCGAGGGTAGGTTTTGATTGGGATCATATAGATCAGGTTTGGAAAAAAGTATCTGAGGAAATTGAAGAGCTGCATGAGGCTAAGGGTCAGGATGATATTACTGAAGAAATAGGGGATGTGCTATTCGCCGTTGTAAATTTGGCACGGTTTTTGAAAGTAGATTGTGAGCTAGCATTGCTTCAGACTGTGCAGAAATTTAAACGACGGTTTAGATATATTGAGAAAAAGGTGAGAGTCAGCGGTAAAGAATTTAGTCAATTCACGCTGCAGGAACTTGATGGCTTTTGGGAAGAAGCCAAGAAAATTAGCTTATAGATTTATTAGGAGGTGCTCTCATGAGCAAAGGTGAAATGGAAATGAAGAATCCCGTTATTAACAAAAGTGCACTAGTAAAGGCAATCTCAGAAAAAACAACATTGACTAACAAAGATGTTGATAAAGTTATATCAATGTTTTTAGATGAGATTTCAAAATCTATTGCAGATGGTATTAATGTTCGTTTAGTGGGCTTTGGTACCTTCGAAAGACGAATCAGACGGGGTCGTGAGGGACATAACCCTCGCAAGCCGGACGAAAAGGTTTACATACCAGCGCATTATGTCCCGTCGTTTAAGGCTGGCAAGAACCTGAAGGAAAATGTAAAAAAGACTGTTGAGTAATGAAGTGCGTAAATTGCGGCTAGACAAATTTCTCAAGATATCTAGGATAATAAAACGACGAACACTGGCTAAGGAGATCTGTGATCAAGGAAGGGTTAAAATAAATAACCGTCTGGCTAAAGCTGGTAGTGATGTAGCTGTTGGAGATTGTCTGGTAATAGACTTTGGTAGTCGTATAGTGACATTTCAAGTGCTGAATGTATTGGATCATGCCAATAAAGCTGATGCCGCTTCGATGTATGAAGTTTTAAAGGAAAGTCATGTAATATAATACATGAAACCTCCCACTAGGGTGATACTAAAAAAAAGTGGGAGGTTTTTGTATTGCGAAAAGCTATAATCTTAATTTTTTTAACAGCCGTATTAGTGACCGGGTGTATTAACCAGGCCAGGAATCAACCAGCAATCCCGGATCAAATCAGGACAGCAGATAATAGCGAGCCGACAATAAAACTGTTCGATGACAGCACTGGCAAAGTGAGTGATATAAAATTCGAAAAATATATTGAGGGTGTTGTAGCGGCCGAGATGGATGTCAACTGGTCGGTGGAAGCATTGAAAGCGCAGGCAATTTTGGCCAGAACATTTACACTGGAAAAAATAGCTGATACCGGAGGGGTGCCTAACAGAGGAGCCCATGCCTCTACAGATATCGAGGAGTTTCAAGCTTATGACTCAAATAGAGTAAACAATAAGGTGTCCCAGGCGGTACAGGAAACCAGAGGACAGGTTTTAGCTCATAACGGAAACTATATCAAGAGCTGGTTCCATGCTTACAGTGGTGGGTATACAGCTACTGCTATAGAAGGACTGGGTTATGATAAGGTAGCAACCCCCTATATACATAATGTTGAAGACCCCGCAAAAAACGTAGTGCCAGCAGAAATCAATGACTGGACAGCAGAGGTCAGCAAAGCTGCGGTCAGAGACAAGGTCGGGCAAAAGACCGGCGAGCAAATTCCTGATTTTAATCAGATAAAAATTACTGAGAGCGGGCCTTCGGGCAGAGCGACAAAACTGCAGATTGGGGACGTCACTGTAGCTGCTTCTCAGTTTAGGCTGGCTTTGGACAGCATGATAGTTAAATCAACCTATTTTAAAAGCATTAAAGTAGAAAATGATAAAGTAATAATCACTGGCCAAGGGTATGGTCATGGAGTAGGCATGTCGCAATGGGGAGCCAAAGCAATGGCAGATGAAGGCAAGTCTGCCGAAGATATTGTCAAGTTTTTCTTTAAGGATGTTGAGGTAGTTAAAATGTGGGATTAGTGAGTTACTATTTCCACGGAAGCTATAATTGATTATTTAGCGCTCATCAAAAATCAAAGACATCAGTGTATTATGTTTTTGATTTTTTTTGTTTCATCTTTTATTTACAATGGGTTGGCAGTTGTTGAACGATTGCTGGAACAATAGCTGAGCAATTGAAATGACCTGGCGCCAAGCTTTTGCTATACTAAAGGATGTTAAATAAAATGGAGGTGTATTGTGATGGATACTGGTATAAAGAAAGAAAAGTTGAGTTTTTTGCGGCAGGCAGTAATTGCCTCAGCTTCGATTACCAAGCAAAAGAACACAATTCACAATGTCACCGAAATTGATATATCTAAGCCAAGAGGGTTACTGAAGGAATACGAAAATACCAAAAATCAGAAGCTATCATTAACTGGTTATCTTGCTAAATGCCTGGCCAGTACTATTATTAAGTATCCAAACTTTAATTCGTTTATTTCAGGCCGCCAAATAATATATATCAAAGATATAATTATCAGTATTTTGGTCGAACGCGAGATCGATAATCAATATGTGCCAGAACCTTTAGTGATACATAACTGCGGTGGTAAAAGTCTTTTGGAAATTCATGCCGAGATACGGGCAGCCCAAAATAATAAAGTCCCAAGCAAATATCTTGGACAATTATCGAATAATTTTTGGCTGCGCTGGATTCCTTCGTTTTTGTTAAAAGCATTTGTCAGGATTGCGAGTAAAAATGTAAAAATGGGGCTTAAATACGGCAAGCTGGCCATAACTTCGGTTGGAATGTATGCTAAACAGCCATTCTGGGTTGTTCCTCACGGAAGTGCAACTGTATTGCTTTCAGTCGGAAGTATAGTCAACAGGCTGGTATTAGTAGACGATAAAATAGAAAGCAGAGAGCATTTATGTTTAACAGCTTCATTTGACCACGATATTATAGATGGTGCTCCCGCTGCCAGATTTACGAATGATTTGCTGGAAGAAATTAAAAGTGGGCGTTTACTGATTGAATTGCTAAAACAATGAAGTGGCTGCCGCCTGGGCTTCAAACATTGCACGAACAATTGCTTAATAATGGTTTGGCAGTTGTGGGTGGTTGTTTTTATGATAGCTGAATGGTTGCGTGAAATATTGTTTCTGAGCTGCTGGCTGCCTAGTAATAAGGCCGGTTTAATGCAGCTTACATTTTAAAATAAAAAGGGCTGGGCATTAGCATCTTCGCTAATGCGACAGCCTCTAGTATTTGCGCTGATTGGGGTTTGCTTATTATTTAAACAGGCGGGCTAAAAGGCTTTGTTTTTTGCGGCTGAAACCCTCGGGTCCGACATCTTCCAGATAATCTAAGGTTTTTACTACCCCCTCGATCTCTAAATAACTTTCGTCCAGATTAAGCTGCTTG
>JANQLZ010000034.1 GCA_028280325.1 Bacillota bacterium | reverse complement strand
ATCTGCTAAAAGATATACCAGTGTATTATCTTTATAGCAGATTTTCTCTATTCCTTGATACTAGCCTCAATTCTGTGAGCCACGTTATGCCCTTCTTTTTGCCGTTTAGGTTATTGCTTCTTTTCCACGGAGGCTTTCATAATCATACCCATCTACATCGTCACACGAAGAAATTTTCTCAAAGATATACCAGTGTATTATCCTTGCAGAAAATTTCTTCTATTCCTTGATCTGGACATAATTCTGAAAGCCACGGTATTGCCTTACGTTTCGTCGTTTAGGTTATTAGTTCTTTCCACGGAGGCCCCCATAATTGGGGCTATCTCGGCGTCACACAAAAAAATCTGCCAAAAGATATACCAGTGTATTATCTTTATAGCAGATTTTCTCTATTCCTTGATACTAGCACCAATTCTGTGAGCCACATTATGCCCGACTATTCGTGATTTATTAACTTTTTTCTACGATGAGTAGCCATCAGGGTAAATTTTTTAAATATAAATGTTATGTAGGGAACGCATTGTATGCGTTCCGATTTTACATTATTATAGGATGCAATAATTCTCTATAAAACCTCACTTATAGCTTGTTTTTCGTTACGTATATAAGTTTTTGTTGAGTTACATAGGCTCTCTTCAGCTGTACATAAGGAAAAAAACAACTGCCAAGCAGACAATCGTTTAAAGCTATCGTTCATGCCATTGTTAACCTATTGTTACAACAATCGTTCCAGCAATTGCAAAACCAACTGCCAACCGCTTGCTGTCAGGCAAGCCCACCCCAATTGCGTAGCAATTCCACCCCGTTTACGAAGTAAACCCACTCACTTACTATCAGTGGCTCTCGTTTTTTTACTATGGGCTCGGTATATCATTTGACTTAGCCCCATAAACAGGGAATCCTTTAGTACCTGAGAGTAGTTGGTATAGTCATCGGAAATGTCAATTATCAGGTCAAATATTTCCTTTATCTTGCCCTCAATCATAACAGTAATTCCATCAATCTCCTGACCTGTCTCTGCATTATTATATTTTTCACTTACCAGGGTAAGTTTGTTTTCCACCATAACAGTATCCTTTCTTTAGTATTAAAAGTGCATTTACCGACTCCAATATGGCAGCCTGAGCCTCAAAAAATTCGGCTCTAAAGCCCTTATAGTTACTATATAATATTCAGCAGTAAATGCAAAGCTCCCTGTTTTGCGTTAATAACACTGTAAAACGACAGCTGTAATTCTGAAATTATTAAGTTCAACATGAACCGGACCCCAAGGAAGATTAAAAAGAGTGCAACATAGTAATATTTATCGGTCATTATGTCATATATATTTGACATAATGCAATTTAAATTATACAATAAGCTGGCAGGAGTTGATTATATGTGAAGAATAAAAGGATGAAAATTGCTCGGGTTGAGCGTGATTTGTCACAAGAGCAACTGGCCAATAAAGTAGGTGTTACCAGGCAGACTATCAGTATGATAGAGTCTGGGCACTACAATCCCAGCCTTAAACTGTGCTTGGCTATCTGTCAGGCCCTGAACAGAACGTTAAATGATTTATTTTGGGAGGAGTAGTTTTTACATGAACAAATTTATCAAAAACCAAAAAACCATTTTAATCTACAATCTAATTTTCGGCTTAATATTGCTGGCTGCAGGGATTATATTCAGTTTGAATAATGTTAAGATACTGCCTGATAACAAGGCTATCATTGCTCTTTCTCTGATGCCTTTTGGGGTTGCCCTTTCAGCTATTATTAACCTGGCTTTAGGCCGGAAAAAGCCTCACAGTATCGAAAAGGTTTTAATACGAAATAATGATGAGCGTATCAGAAAAATAAAGCACAAGGCAGAAGCCAAGACTTTGCAAATACTAAGTTGGGCCCTCAGTATTGTTTTTTTCGGCTACACCTTGAGCTATCCCAGCCATGCTTTTACAAACCCAATCTGGTGGTCTGTCTTCGCATTCATGTTAGCTCCTGATTTGCTTTCAGTTATGTTTGAAATTTTCTACAGCAGAAAAGAATGCCTTCCTGAATAAACTGCTTTTCTCAACAACCGAGGTAGCTAAGAAAGCTGCCCTCTTTAGTATTCTTGTAGCAGTTGCCCGCCAGTTTGCCTCATACAAACTGGCCCAGCCTGCTCTATAGGCCAATTACCAACCTTAATTCCAGGGTTCAAATATTCTGATAGTTTTTATCCTCAAGTCCTGAGGCACATCCTCTTTTGATTCATAGTGGATATCATCGGTATCGTATTCCCATGTGATTACAAAACTGGTGTCTATAAAATCACCGTTACTTTTTTTCTCTCGATACTTAAAAACATCGAAACGGTGTTTATCATTATGGTAATCATAGAGATTTTCAAATACTTCTTCACATTTGCTGATAGCGTCGAGAGCTGTATCCCCAACTTTCATCTCATAATTAAATTTATAATCATTAGAGGTAATGCGGATTTCGCACAATTGAGCATCTTCGGTCAGTTCCTCCTGCTCATGACAGAATAAAAATAAAATGCCCTCATAGGAAAGCTCACTGATATAATTAAACATATAATCATCTTTGACTGTTTCCAGATTGTAATCATCGCCCAATAAGTCAATGATATCCTCCTGGGTCATTAAGACAGATAGAGTGGTAGGCAATTCTTCGCTGGGTAATGGGTCAGGATCAGGCGTAACAGGCTCGCCTATTGAACCCGGATTTGGATCTGGGTCCGGATTTGAATCAGGTGCAGGATTTGAGCTGGGAGTACAGCCGCTAAGGACGGCTAATATCAGTAGTGTAACTACCAGCGTGCTGACTATTTTTTTCATTATATCTCCCCCAATTTTTTTAGTTTTGCAGTGTTTGATAACCGGAGTCAATTCTTTGGCTGTTTATATACCTCTGCTCATATTTTTCCAATGTATTATTCAGACAAACATCAAGATCTATACTCTGCTTGTTGGCAATACATATTACTGAAAAAAGGATATCCCCCAGTTCTGCTGTAAAATTATCAGTCTGACAGAAGTCTTTCTTTCCATAATTTGTTGATTTTATAATCTCTTTAGCCAACTCGCCTACTTCCGAGACTAAATCTAACGTCCTAATTTCTAGACTCGTTTCTATCTTTTTTTGTTTCACAAATCTGCCTATTTTATCTTGAGCTTCATTAAAATTCATAAAATCCTCCCTTTGCTCTCTATGCCATTCTCTATCCTCTACTCCAAACCCGCTGGCTTTCTCTAAATTGACAATCTAATAGCTATTTACCCAAAATTATCTGATGTTAACACTAAAGTAGTTTTTATCTTAGATAAATTGAAGCTGAACTCTTGAAATTACGACAATTTATTATTTTCATTCGATAGTCAAAAGATTTTTTACTTTTGAAAGGGTAAGAATAGTTTAATGTCGAATCTATTGGATACAATATGCTTTGCAGCATAGAAACTGCGTGTTGCTTTAGATAAGTTTATATTTAAGAGAGGTTAAAAACATGTATGATATTGTTTTGAAAAACGGTGTTATTGTTGACGGAATGAGAACAAAGCCATATCAAGCTTCTTTGGCTGTAAAAAACGGTCTGATAGTGAAAATTGGCAACGATATTGATGCTGCTGAGGCTGACAGCATTATTGATGCCTCTAACCTGATTATTGCTCCGGGGTTTATTGATATCCACACCCACTCCGATGCCTCGTTCATTATTGATGATCGCTCAGAGTCTAAGATATATCAGGGAGTTACGACAGAAATAGTTGGCCAATGTGGCAGCACTTTTTACCCAAGCTCGCCCCAAAATATTGAGAACCTGCAGGCCTATGTCGGGGGAAGCGGTCGCGACCTGGATACCAATTACTATGCCTCCTGTTCATTTGCCAACTTCATTGAAAAGGCCCAAAAGCAGGGTAAAAAACTGTCCAATAACTGGGCTACCCTAATTGGTCATAATGCTCTGCGCACCAGTGTTATGAAGTTGGAAGGCAGAAAGGCAACCCCCGCTGAAATCCAGCAAATGGCTGACCTGTTGGAACAGGAAATGAAAGCAGGAGCCTGGGGTTTGTCGCTGGGGTTAGGTTATGCTCCTGGTATTTTTTCTGATATTGAAGAATTAGTGGCGTTAGGGCATGTAGTAGCCAAATATGGTGGGATGATTGCCTCTCATATGCGTAACCAGGGTAATCATATTTACGAAGCACTAGATGAAATGTTTGAAGTAAACAAGCAAACCGGAGCTCATATCCACATTGCTCACCTGAAAGTTGGCGGAAAACAAAACTGGGGCACCTCTAACAAGGTTTTAGATCACATCAGGAAGGCTCAACAGGAGGGTGTTAAGGTTACCTGTGATATCTATCCATATGAGGCTTCGTCATCGGGTATCACCAATGTGCTGCCAAAGTGGACATTAGCAGGGGGTAAAGAGGCTGCTGCAGCCCGCTTTGCCGGCCCGGAACGTGAAAAAATTATGGCAGAACTAAACAAAGTGTTTAAAGAGGATGCTGACGGACACCGTATTTATATTGTTTCAACAAATGGCTTGTACCCAGTTGCTGATGATAAAACTATTACCGACCTGGCCAAAGAGCTGAATATCAGTATGGCTGAAGCAGTTGAAAAAGTAGTTGTGGCAACTAAAGGCAATTGTAGCCAAATTAGCTTTGCCATGGATGAAAAAGATATGCTTAATTTCATAAAAGAGATAGATATAGCCATAGGCAGCGATGGCTCAGGAAGGCCTCTTGATCCCAAACTTACCAGAGGCAAACCCCACCCTCGCAACTATGGTACCTTCCCGAGATTTTTACGGCTGGCTCGTGAACATCAGCTAATGCCTGTTGAAGATGCCGTGTACAAAATGACCGGTTTGTCAGCGACAATGATGGGGATAAAAGATCGAGGAATCTTAAAAGAAGGACTGATTGCAGATATCACTGTTTTTGACCCCGAAAAAGTTACTGACACAGCGACCTACAAAAACCCGTTCTCCAAGCCGATCGGGGTGAAGTATGTTATTGTCAATGGCGAGGTTGCGGTAGCTGATGGAGAGCAAACCGAGAAGCGAGCAGGAAAGTTTTTGGTAAAGAAGTAAATCAGGATAGGGATTTTCTGGTCCTTAATAATGTTACCCAATGTAGGGGCGAAGCTGGTCTTCGCCCTTATTCAGTTTGGGGAATCTCCACGGGCGAACACCAGGTTCGCACCTACGAATAAATTGGAAAGCAAGCCCCTATTTTATTATCCCAAAATAAATAGTAAACACCGATATCAAGAAAAGCGCTGCTACCCAAAGCATGCTTTGGACAGAGGTTTTGCCATTAGTCTTTAAATAATTATTGATCTCCTTGAACATCGGCTTTAATTCTTTTTTTGGGGGCGTGGAGCCTTTTACCAGTATGGAGCTTTTTCGATATTCCAGTTCAATATTATGATCTTGCACAAGATATTTTTTTATTATGGATTGGATTTCCGCGAAGTTTTCACTGGTCACATTTACTATTCTGTAAGTGTAAGAGACCTTGAGATATCGATAGATAATTAGAATAGCTACTATAATTATTGAAACCCATAAAGCTGCATTACTTTTATTAAAGACGACAATTCCTAAAGCCATTAATTCAAAGAAGCCAGATGACTTATCAATATTAATGCGCTTAAAAGCTGTTAATAAACTTTCTATATTTAAAACAATCAGAAAGATTATTATAAAGATATTTCTTGGGAGTCTTCTCTGAGGAAAAATATAGTTACCCTGGTATCTTTGGTTAAAGGTACTGTTCGGCAGCATTAACACTCCATCCCAGACCGCTTTAGGTGGAAATGGACTTATATTACGGGAATCGAAAAAGGCGATATTATTATTATATTCATCGCCGTCGAACGGTAAAAACCCGGCCCTGTTCTGAGAAATATCGGCAATATTCTTTTGCAAACCATTCTTGATTCTCGAACAGGCAGCATTAAACCTGCCGGCTGCATTTGTTCCTTTAGCATAAGTAATATTTAAACAATAGGTGTTACCCTGGGCATAGATACTATATTCAGTAAGGTATTGGCCGACCCATTCGATATCGTAAACAAGTTGTGGTTTTTTTTGAGCGTGGGCCGAGCCCATATTTATAATTACTCCGGCATCCGCTTCTTTAAGGTAGTTGTCAATAGTTTTCTTTAAGATTTCCTCTCGCTCTCTATATCTCCGTAAAACCTGGCCCTGGCTAAGATAGGTACGACAGACATAACTGGCTATTTCCGCATTTATTATATTTGTCAGCCTGGTGAACCATTGTTTTGTCAGCTTTTCCTGATATGAATGCTGATCTGCAATAAGCTTTTCCTGATAGCTATTGAGAACAGTGATATAATCTCTGCCGGTATTTTGCAAACATTCCTGTTCTAACTCTACCAGTATATCTGCACTTACATACTCTTTCATCAGGGCCAGAGAGGATGTAAAGAAGTTTTTACTGTGATTTATATCTATGGTGTGCACCTTAATTCTTTGGGCTTCAGCCTGTAACATGTTATAGCTGCGAATCTTATCAATACCAAACAGATCAAGAACATATTGGTGAGATTGTTCGTCATTGAACTGGGGGATTATACCCTGTACATAGTCCTCATAGATCCAGCTATACGCCTGTGGAGCTTCAATGAGCAGGGTATTAAAATTGTGTTTTTGATGCAGTTGAAACGTTAAATGGGGCAAAAACTCGCCATATTCTTTAATATAATGCTTTTCGCCCAGCAGCACAACTTTATATTCAGCCAGTTTATTCAACAGTTCATCAGGCAGATCTACTTTTTCATTAAAAACAATTAAATCTCTCTCTACAATAGTAGACAGCTGTTGGTATGACATGCAGTTTTCAAGCTCATAATCTCTGGTAAAAGTGTAGATTGAGATTACCAGAATTATTACTAATAGAATTAGGATATACTTTTTCTTTTTCAATTGGTTTACTCCTTTACATCATACCAGTCTGGGCATAATTTTTGAGAGGCGTGTGTTATCAGGCACCACTCTGATAATATTTAGCAAGCTCCGCAGGCGAACACCAGGTTCGCACCTACGAAGCCGATATCCTATTTAATTACCCCAATACAAAAACTAAAACCGATATTAAGAAAAACGCTGCTGCCCAAAGCATGCTTTCAATAGAGGTTTTGCCATTGGT
>JANQLZ010000012.1 GCA_028280325.1 Bacillota bacterium | reverse complement strand
AAAAGCCTGTAAAGAGTGTAAGACCAGCTGCCAGTCTGCTTGTAAGACTAGTTGTACGGTATCGAGCCAAAACTGCGAGAGCAAATAGATAAAATTTCGAGGTGTCCCTCTCTCTGCGTTGTACGCAAATTACCAACTTCAGCATACTGGCTTTGTATAGCTTCAGCTGGTAATTTCCTAGCGCCTTGACAGATGAAAACCTCGAAATTTTATTTAGTTAAATGCATAATGAAACTTGGTAGTTCTTTTATAATGACTAATTGTACACGTTAATTGTTGACTCCAGCATAGGAACATAGGGTGACTCGCTCTTTGCGTTATACGCTAATTTGCACTACGGAGTACTAAATGTACGCCTTCGTTAGCAAATTAGCTAGCGCCTTGACAGATGAAAACCTTGAAATTTTATAGATATTTAAGATTTAGCAATAGAATTAAGATATATAGCATACTGTGTATAGTGTGCTTTTTATTTTTAAAGTAGATTTTATAAGTGATTTGCTTGTAACAGTAAATAAAAACTCTGACCTCATGCCATTTTATGAAAAAAGAATAGCAGTATTAAGTTATAATAAAAATAGCACTATGAATACCAGATGATTTATGAGTTTAAATATCTGACATGTGTTTTACAGACATTAATAGGAAAGGTAAAGGTCTATATTATGAAAGCTATTGTTTACAGAAAATATGGCTCACCTGATGTTCTTGAATTAATAGAGGTAGAAAAACCTGTACCCAAAGACAATGAAGTACTAATTGAGGTGTACGCTTCATCAGTTAATCCTTATGACTGGCGTTCAATGAGAGCAGATCCTTTTATAATTCGTTTTGGTGGAGGAATGTTTAAGCCAAAAGATATCAGATTAGGTGCTGATGTGGCTGGACGTGTGGTTGAGGTCGGCAGTAAAGTAAAGCAGTTTAAAATTGGTGATGATGTTTACGGAATATGTACCGGAGCTTTTGCCGAATATGTATGCGTTGCCGAAAATAGAATAGCCCTAAAGCCTGATAATATGACATTCGAAGAGGCAGCAGCAGTACCGATGGCAGCCATAACTGCATTGCAAAGCCTTCGTAATAAAGGAAAGGTAACGCCTGAGCAAAAGGTTTTGGTTAACGGTGCATCAGGCGGGGTAGGTACATATGCGGTTCAAATTGCAAAATACTTGGGAGCCATTGTCACTGGGGTCTGCAGTACCAGCAAGCTGGATTTGGTCCGATCACTAGGAGCAGATCATGTTATTGATTATAAAAAAGAGGACTTTACTAAAAATGGCCAACGTTATGACTTAATAGTGGACGCCGCAGCATATCATTCTCTGGCAGATTATAAACGGGTTTTGACTCCTCAAGGCAGATATATTTTTATTGGAGGAGCTTTCACTATTGTTTTTAAAATTATGCTCTCAAAGAAAGAGAACTTCGAAGTATTATCAGCTAAAGTAAACCAAAAAGATTTTATTTTTATCAGCGAGCTGATTAAAGAAGGCAAAGTAAAATCAGTAATCGATAAAGTATACCCATTAAGTCAGACAGCCGAGGCAGTTCGTTATCTGGAAAGTGGTCAAGCACGCGGAAAAGTTGTTATAGCTGTGAAATAAGTGTTCAACTAACCAACCAGGTTAATCTCGCAGTTGTACATCATAAGCCAAGATGTTATCATAAGTTGTTAAATTGAATGCACAATAATGTGCTAGATACAGATAAGAACGATTAGCTATAGATCATGAGTATTTTAGATTCCTGCGGGAGGAGAAATAATGGAAGTACATGTATTCAACTTAAAGGATGATTACTTTGTCCTGGATATAGGTAGCGGTGTTTTACATCAAATAGATAAGCTGGCTGCAGAGGTTATTGTAAAAATACAGCAAAAAAATTCGAGTTCAGAGATAGTTGAAGAGCTAACTGACTACGCTCAAAGCGAAGTGCTGGAGGTTATAGCTGAAATCAACTCTTTACGTGAAAATAACCTGTTATTTACTCAAGATGTATTAACAGAATATCATCCTGAGTTAAGTGATACAGTAGTTAAGGCTTTGTGTTTACATATCGCCCATGACTGCAATATGCGCTGTAAATACTGCTTTGCTGAAACCGGAGAATACAAGATTGGCCAGCGGGAATTAATGTCTGTTGAAACAGGTCAGGCTGCTGTTGATTTTTTGGTATCAAAGTCAAAAGGGCGGAGAAACTTAGAGATTGATTTTTTTGGCGGCGAACCCTTAATGTCATTTGACACCATTGTTCAGATCGTTGAATATGCGGAAATTCAGGCCGATAAATTTGATAAGAACATTCGCTATACTCTGACTACAAATGGTGTTTTACTGACAGACAAGGTGTTAAACTTCATTACCAAAAATGATATTCAGCTTATCATGAGTCATGACGGGCGCGAAGCAGTTCACAATAAAATGCGACCATTTACAGCAGGAAAACCCTCATATCAGGTTGTCACTGAAAGATTTAAGCACGCCCTGGAAAAAGGGGTTTCGGATTACCATGTACGAGGTACCTTTACTGCCTATAATACGGATTTTGTCCAGGATATTAAGCATTTATTGGCTATTGGTTTTAAACATATCTCCTTTGAACCGGTCGTTACTGACCCTGCTGAAGATTATGCTTTGGGCGATCAACATTTGGAGCAGGTAAAAAAGGAGTATGAGAAGCTGGCTGAATTCTATTTGGAGTGCTACCAGCAGGGTCACCCATTTACCTTTTTCCACTTTGAGGTGGATTTAAATCAGGGTCCCTGCTTAGCTAAAAGGCTAACCGGATGCGGTGCCGGTTATGACTATCTGGCAGTTGCTCCCAATGGAGATTTCTACCCCTGCCATCAGTTTGTCGGACTGCCTGAGTTTAAGCTGGGCAATGTCGTCGAAAAGGAGCTAAACAGCGAGGTAGCACAGAGGTTTTTATCAGCTCATATTTTTAATAAGCCGGCCTGTAAAGAGTGTTGGGCCAGATATTACTGTAGCGGCGGCTGTCATGCAGATGCATTTTACCGGAATAATGATTTGCATCAGCCTGTGCAATACAGCTGCGAACTGCAAAAGAAAAGACTGGAATGTGCCTTAGCTGTTAAAGCCCGGATAGCAGGTGTAAAGTGATGGTTGACAGCGGATTATACCAGCTTCTGCTGTATTTACCGGAGAATAAGCAGATAACAGTAGGCAGCAAAGGTTTGTGTAATTTTGCTGCCGGGTACTATGTTTACACCGGCAGTGCTAAACGCAATTTACAGGCCCGTATCAGCAGGCATATCAGACGCCGAAAAAAAGTGCGCTGGCATATTGATTATTTAACACTCCATTCAGTTTGCCTGGGACACCGAGCATATCTCAGTCCACAGTTCAGTGAATGTCAACTGCATGCTGCCACTTTAAAACTAACTGGAGCAGCTATGCCGGTTAAAGGCTTTGGGGCCAGTGATTGCAGCTGCTTCAGTCATTTGATTTATTTTAATTTATTAAATCGCTCTTGGATGATTTTTGACAGTAACTTTAGTGAGTTGATCAGAGAATTGTAGAACTTTTCAGGTCTAATGTAATGCAAGTGGAACTAATATCTATCTACTTCAGGATTAAGCCCATCCAGGTATATAGCATATATTTTCCATTCACCGTCAACCTGATGGTAATCGACATATAACTCCAGTATTTTTTCTATATTTGAATATCTCATATCTGGATAGAATTCATAACAAGCTGTAAAAATTGTTTTGTTGCTTTGGTCAACCCCGAAACATCTTTGCCTGAAAAAATAATTGCCTCGTGGCAGCTTGAACTCAATCTGCTGTTTGTTGTTAAGGATTTTATTGCCTTGCACTACAATATTATCTGTTGAGAGCTGATTAATCCCTTCAGCATCTCCATCCTTCAGCATCCTAAGCACTCGATAAAACCGATCGTCTAAAATGTTTCTCAAAGTAATGTCCTGGGTAAGCATGTCAATTTGATCCTTTGCTGTCTGTAACTCCTGCTCCAGCTCTCCTTGCTGCTCTTGAAAGGTATCAAGTACTGCTTCATAGCTGGCCATCCTTGAGTAAACTGAATAACCTGCAAGGACAATCAGTAAAACACCTATAACCGAGACAATTATATACTTCTTCATTTTAGTTCCTCCTGGCTTATTTAATGAATATCAACAAAGATATTGTGATTTAATACGAAACACTTTTCCAAAAATTAGTTTTCGGCAGTTTTGCTGCATGGCTGAAACCGCTTCTTACTAACATCTTTTCTGCCTCTTCCTGAGCCAGGCGCAGCACTCGATGTTTATCAATTTCGATAGCCTGGTAATCCTCAACCTTTAATTTGCCATTAACTATAACTGTATCAATATCCTGTCCGCTGGCCTGATGGACAACTCTTAAGGGCTCCATCCAAATCGGATAGAGATGAGGGCGCTCTAAATTGATAAGAATGACATCCGCTTTTTTTCCTGATTCCAGAGAACCGATTTCTTTGCTCATCCCCAAGGCTTTAGCAGCATCTACTGTAATCATTTCCAGCAGCTTGCCCGGAGGCAGAAGTTTGGGGTTTTGATAATATGAGCGATGCAGGCGATAACCAATACGCAACTTTGGCAGCAGATCGTAATTGCGGTCAGGGGCACTGGCATCAGTGCAGAAAGCTACATTTGCTCCAGCCTTCATCAGTTTAATAACGGGGCATCTTTCTCTGATAAAGGCTGAGGTGCTGGGTCCGCTGCAGACATTTACCCCATAATCGGCAATTATTTTAATCTCTTCATCACTGATGCCGGTGACATGAGCAGTAAAAATATGGGGCCCCAAAATATTGATATTGTCCTTTAAAAACTTTATATCTCCCGCATAGGAGTGGCCATGGAGCTGCGTGTTAAACTCCAGGGCTATCTCATTCATAGTTTTATTTACCTCGATATTCTCGGCAATGCTTAAGTCTTTTCTTTGTCCGAGGAAGGAGGGACCGGGGAGAGCAAAGGTCAGTCCATTGCCGGTACTATTATACTTCTTTATAAGCCGGCGGGTTATCGCAAAGGACTCCTGATAACCCAGTTCAGTTATACCTGAAGCTTTGTCGTTATCCCAGTGGCGAAAGCGCTTGGGGAAAGGGGGGTTAGGGGTTCCTACGCATATAAAATCCCGCACCCCTACCTCACGCATACCGGTAACATGGGCGTCAGCATAGCGCAGGTCATCGAATCGAGGTGATGAGCCCAGCATACTGACGCCGGTGGTCACCCCAAACATTAAACGCTCTAGCCCAGACAACAGGGCTTCAGCATACCAAAACTGGGGGGTGGTGCTCTGATAATAGATGTGCTCCATCATCAAGTCCCAGCCTTGTTCCACCCCTCCTTCTCCAAGGCTTTTGGTTAAGCCATGGCCGGCATGGGCGTGGGTATCGATTAAACCGGGCAGGGCAATATGGTTATGGCCTTCGATAATCTTAACTGCCTGCCAACCTGCCAGTTCACTGTGATCGCCGACCTGAACAATTTCATCATCTTTAATAGCTATAAAACCATTTTTTATTATTTGGCGCTGCTCGTTCATGGTAATAACAGTACAATTCTTAATTAAAATATCTACCAGCATATGCAATTCCCCTTTATACTAGTTAGGTTCTATATTCGTTGCAAATTGAAAGTCTCCTTTGAGAATCCTGTAATAAGTCAGATAAGCAATAAATTACTTAGCAGGACTTCGGAACAAGAGCAAGCTTTACTCTACTTTTGATTTATAAAGTTATCCCATAGTTTCAGGTATTCTTCTTTGGTCATTTTAGGTTCGGTAGCTTTAACTTCCAGACCCAGCCTGGCGTCTTCTGCCAACAGGTCGATTACCGACATGGCCATTATTTTAGCTGGAACCACATAGGCCAGGTATGGATCTTTAACCTCGTAGTGCTTGGTATGGCCGCTGCCAGTCATTCCCCCGACATAGGGGTGAATCGCCGGCATTAAGTGCATCACATCGCCAATGTCACTTGAACCCGTACCATGAGAGCCGGTTACTACATTGTCTGCTCCAACTAATTCAACTGCGTTTGCACGAAATATCTGGGTCAGTTTTTTGTCATTTTCTCGTGGTAAAAAGCCAGGCAACTCAATTATTTCTACCTCGGCTCCAATAGCCAGCGCTCCGGCTTTTAAGGCATTGTTAACCTTCTTACTGGCCAGCAGGACAGCATCCATGGTTTTGCCGCGCACATAGGTTTCAAGTCGGACATCTGCTGGAACAATATTGACGAGGTCCCCGCCTTTGGTAATAATGGGGTGGATGCGAATACAGTCATCGTCTCTGAATGTTTCGCGCTGGGCATGAATACCCTGCAAACCGATCATGGCAGCATTTAAAGCATTGACTCCATTGTGAGGTGCGCCGCCGGCGTGGGCTTCCTTGCCCTTGTATTTGATTAACTTGGCAATAAAACCATTGGAAGTACCATCTACAACTACTTTTGCATCTCTGGTTGTGGAGTGAAACATGATTGTCATGTCGATGTCATCAAGTGCTCCAATTTTAATCAGTTCCTGCTTGCCACCTAAGAATTCAATCAGCCCCTGATCTCTTAACCGCTGGCGATACTCAATCTCCACTGGTTCTTCGGCTGGTACAGCCATAAAAACCACTTCTCCAGCTAAGCAATCAGCCACCTTTGGATTAGACAGCCCTATAGCTGCCCCCAGCATGCCGGCAATCTGGGCATTATGGCCACAGGAATGAGCAGCTCCGGTTTCCAGATCTGCAAAAGGGTGTTCCGGACATAAAACAGCATCTAACTCACCCATAACAGCGACCCGCACCTGATCACTTTTTCCCTTTAAAACCGCCTTAGAACCGGTTAGAGCCAGTTTATTGGTATAAGGAAGGTTTAGTTCATCAAATATTTTTTCTACAAGGGCAGCTGTTTTATGTTCTTTGTAACCCAGTTCCGGGTTGGCGAAGATCTGCTGTCCGATATCAATTATGCGGTCAGAGTTTTGATCAATAATAGAACATGCCAGCTGTTTTAACTCTTTTTTATTCATTTTCAGCCTCCTGATTTACTTTAGATTTTATTTCGTTAATAAAAATACAATTCCTGCCTGCAATTGATGTAATTTATGTACATTAAAAAGGATATTAACTGACGAAGTCGAACATATATAACAACTACTATCTGGTAGGTGGTTTTGTGTTAAGGTCTAAGCATAATCATGATAATGTAGTTTATACTGTTAATAATAAAGGCAGGGGAATTTCCCCGGCCTTTTATGCTTTAGTGGAGTAAAGGAGATAGAGTTATGAGTGTATTATTCATCGATGGAGGAAGTTTAACAGTTGAGGAGGTTGTCAAAGTTGCCAGGGATAATTTGCCAGTAGCCTTGGCCGAAAAAGCTATCCCCAGTATCACCAAGTCCCGAGATCTGGTTGATTCATATTTGGATGAAGAGCGGGTTATGTATGGCATTACCACCGGATTTGGCAAGTTTAGCGATGTGGTTATCCAAAAGGGTGAGGTAAGTGATTTGCAGCATAACCTGATAACCAGTCATGCCTGTGCTGTAGGCCGACCCTTAGCAACCGATATTGTCCGGGCAATTATGCTGTTAAGAGCTAACGCTTTAGCCAAAGGACATTCCGGCATCAGGCTGGAGACTCTCCAGCTGTTAATAGAGATGCTCAATGCAGGAGTTCATCCAGTAGTTCCCGAACAAGGATCATTAGGTGCAAGCGGGGATCTGGCACCGTTAGCTCACATTGTTTTGCCCATGCTTGGCTTAGGAAAGGCAGAGTTTCAGGGTAAAACAGTCAGTGGCAGCGAGGCTATGGCTCAAGCTGGTTTGTCTGCTATTGAGCTTCATGCCAAAGAGGGTCTGGCTCTAATAAATGGCACCCAGGCTATGACAGCTATTGGCACTTTGCTGATAGCTGATGCCCAAAAGCTGTTAAAATCAGCGAATTCAGCAGCAGCCTTAACCATGGAAGCACTGCGAGGTATTCCGCTGGCTTACGATCCAAAGGTACAGGAAGCCAGACAGCAAACCGGTCAAATCGAGGTAGCCAAAGAATTGTTGGCTCTACTTCAAGACAGTGGAATGGTCACCGAACAGGGGCAGATCAGGGTACAGGATGCTTATTCTTTGCGCTGTGTTCCCCAGGTACACGGTGCTTCGAGCGATGCCTTTAATTATGTCAGACAAGTGATTACCAGAGAGATCAATGCAGCTACAGACAATCCGCTGATATTTCCCGAGCATGATCAGGTTATCTCTGCCGGAAATTTTCATGGCCAGCCCATTGCGATAGCGATGGACTTTTTAAAGATAGCTTTAGCTGAATTAGCAAATATCTCTGAGCGCAGAATTGAGCGGTTAGTGAATCCGCAGCTGAGCGGTGGCTTACCTGCATTCCTGACCCCTGAGGGCGGGCTTAATTCTGGATTAATGATTGCTCAGTACACAGCAGCTTCAATTGTTTCTGAAAACAAGGTGTTGGCTCATCCGGCCTCAGTTGATTCTATTCCATCTTCTGCGAATCAGGAAGATCATGTCAGTATGGGAACTACAGCAGCCCGGCAGGCCCGACAAATCTACCATAATGTATGCTATGTGCTGGCCATAGAACTGATTGCAGCTGCCCAGGCTCTGGAGTTTTATGACCAGAAACAGCTGGGCCGCGGTACAGAATTGATCTATCACAAGGTTAGAGATATTGTCAGTCCGATTGTCAGAGACAGGGTTATGCATGACGATTTTGAGAACCTGGCGCAGCAGATTCGTAACGGAAAATTATGTTAGGAGGTACTTTAATGCTTAATAAAACGATTGCTGAAAGTATGACTGTTAGGCTGGATAATATTTTTGATCAACTGCCACCTGATCCAGAGTTTTTAGCAGACAAACGAAGGGCGCCTAAAAGAGAGTTCAGGTTAAACCAGCGTGAAACTGAATTAGCTCTACGCAATGCCCTGCGGTATATACCGGAGAAATGGCATGCACAGCTGGCCCCGGAGTTTTTAACCGAGCTGCAAACCAGAGGCCGCATTTACGGCTACAGGTTCAGGCCTTCTGGAGCGTTAAAAGGTAAACCGATAACAGAGTATCAGGGCAACTGCCTTGAAGGCAAGGCTTTTCAGGTTATGATTGACAATAATCTGGACTTTGACATTGCCTTATATCCCTACGAACTGGTCACCTACGGTGAAACGGGGCAGGTCTGCCAAAATTGGATGCAGTATCAGTTAATAAAGCGGTATTTAGAGTTGCTTACTGAGGAGCAGACTCTGGTAGTTGCCTCCGGTCATCCAGTAGGATTATTTAAATCACATCCCGGCGCTCCCAGAGTGATAATTACCAATGCCTTAATGATTGGCATGTTTGATAATTATGATGACTGCCAACGTGCTATTCAGCTTGGCGTAGCCAATTATGGCCAGATGACAGCAGGTGGCTGGATGTACATTGGGCCGCAGGGGATTGTTCATGGTACTTATAGCACGATTCTTAACGCCGGGCGTTCCAAACTGGGGATTCCCGCTGATCAGGATTTAAAAGGCAAACTGTTTGTCACCTCCGGATTAGGGGGCATGAGCGGAGCCCAAGGCAAGGCGGTAAGAATTGCTGGTGGGGTGGGCTTAATTGCCGAAGTCGACTATAGTCGGATAGCGACCAGATACGAACAGGGCTGGGTTGACAGAATTGCTGAGTCTGCTGAAGAGGCCTTTAATCTGGCTGCTGAATACCAAAACAACGGTGAGGCCATCGCTATTGCTTTTTACGGCAATATTGTTGATCTGCTCCAGTATGCGGTGAACAACAAGGTAAAAATTGAACTGTTATCTGATCAGACCTCCTGCCATGCGGTTTACGAAGGCGGGTATTGTCCACAGGGAATAAGTTTTTCTGAGCGAACTGAACTGCTGAAGAATGATAAACCAGGATTCAAAAAACTGGTTGATAAAACCCTGCACCAGCATTATCAGCTGATTAAAGAGCTGGTCGATCGCGGCACCTATTTCTTTGATTATGGCAATTCATTCTTAAAAGCGGTGTACGATATCGGGGTTAAAGAGATTGCCAAAAACGGGGTAGACACCACAGAAGGATTTATCTTCCCGTCGTATGTCGAGGATATTATGGGGCCGGAACTATTCGATTATGGATACGGACCTTTTCGGTGGGTGTGCCTGAGCGGCAAGCCAGAAGATTTGGTCAAAACAGATCAGGCTGCACTTGCCTGTATTGATCCGGAACGCAGATTCCAGGATCGAGACAATTGGGCCTGGATCAGAGATGCTCAAAAAAATAAGCTGGTGGTAGGCACCCAAGCCAGAATTCTTTATCAGGATGCGTTTGGCAGAATGAATATTGCCCTGAAATTCAATGAAATGGTCAGAAAAGGCGAGGTAGGACCGATAATGCTGGGGCGTGACCACCACGATACCGGCGGCACCGATTCTCCGTTTAGGGAGACCTCCAATATCAAGGACGGCAGCAATGTCACTGCTGATATGGCTGTTCATTGTTTTACCGGCAATGCCGCCCGGGGTATGAGTCTGGTTGCACTGCATAATGGTGGCGGGGTAGGTGTCAGCAAAGCCATAAATGGCGGTTTTGGCCTGGTGCTGGATGGGAGTACTAAAGTCGACGAAACCATTAAATCAGCTATGCTCTGGGATGTAATGGGTGGAGTTGCCCGCCGCAGCTGGGCCCGTAATGTCAACGCTATTGATACAGTAATTGAGTATAATAAAACCTGTTCGGAAACCGATCATCTTACTCTGCCGTATCTGGTTGATGACGAATTGTTACGAAAACTGCTGGACAATAATAATAGATAAATTGCACATCAATAAACTGGAACTATGAAAGGAGAAATATATGGCTGTGAAAATAATAGAGTGTGTGCCCAACTTTAGTGAGGGGCGAAGATCAGATGTGATTCAGCAGGTGGTCGATCAGGTCAGAGCAACTGAAGGAGCGGTATTATTGGATTATTCTTCCGATGCAGACCATAACCGCACCGTGGTTACTTTTATCGGCACCCCGGAAGCTGTTGCCGAGGCTGCTTTTAGATTGACAGCTAAGGCAGCTGAACTGATAGATATGAATGTTCACCAGGGTGGCCATCCTCGTATGGGAGCGACCGATGTCATCCCATTTATTCCGATTTCCGGGGTTAAGATGAAGGATTGCATTACCATAGCCCATCAGGTGGCAGATCGTATTGCCAATGAGCTGAAAATACCGGTTTACCTGTATGAGCGGGCTGCAAAAAGCGATCTCAGAAAGAATTTATCGGTGATTCGCAAGGGCGAATATGAGGGCTTCAAGGACAAAATTAATGATCCTGAATGGGCTCCTGACTTTGGCCAGGCTGTACTGCATCCAACAGCCGGAGCAACGGTGGTTGGAGCTCGGCCTGCCCTGGTAGCTTTTAATGTTAATCTGGATACAAGTGATGTTACGGTTGCCAATAGAATTGCCAAAAAGGTACGTGAAAGCAGCGGCGGTCTCAAGAATGTCAAAGGTATGGGTGTTATGCTTGAGGACCGCAATATAGTACAGGTAAGCATGAACATGACTGACTATAAAAAAACCGCTTTATACCGATCATTTGAAATGATTAAGATGGAGGCCAAACGGTATGGGGTCAATGTAATCGGCAGCGAAATTGTTGGCCTGGTGCCGATGGATGCTTTAATTGACTGCGCCGGCTACTATCTGCAGTTGGAAGGATTCTCCAAGAAAAATCAGATTTTAGAACGCAGATTGCAGGGATAAATATGAGATCAGGATATAAAGCTATCGTCAATGCCCATATCGTGACCCCTCAGGACCTGGGGGTTCCTCTGGCAGGGGAGCACCAGAGTAGCGTAAGGGATATTAAGAATGCGACCTTACTGTTTGCTGATGGAATAATTATTGATGTCCAGCAAGGCCCGGTTGATTTACCTGCCGGGACAGAAATTCATGATGCCCAGGGCTGTCTGGTTACCCCGGGCCTGGTTGACCCTCATACCCATTTAATTCATGGTGGCTCACGTGAAAATGAAATAGAGTACAAGCTGAAAGGTGCTTCATACATGCAAATCCATAATGCCGGTGGCGGAATAGCCAGTACCGTCCGGGCAACTCGGGAGTCAACTAAGGATCAGTTAGTAAAAAAGGGGTTGCGCATTTTAGATAACATGCTGGCTTTAGGGGTAACTACAGTGGAGAGCAAAAGTGGCTATGGTTTATCTACCCGAGAAGAGCTGAAGTCACTGCAGGCGGCCCGAGAAGCTGAGATAAAACACCCAATGGATATAGTACACACCTTTATGGGAGCACATTCTGTTGCTCCGGAATACCAGGGGAATAGAACAGGTTATATCAAGCATCTGATCCAAGAGATGATACCAGCTGTAGCCGAAAGCAATTTGGCAGAATTTTGTGATGTGTTTTGCGAAAAGGGCGTTTTCAACATCGTGCAATCTGAAAGAATCCTGAAGGCAGCTGCTAAACATGGCTTTAAATTAAAACTGCATGCCGATGAAATTGTATCAATGGGTGGGGCTGAGTTGGGAGCAAAATTAAATGTTACTTCGGCCGATCATTTGATGGCCATTTCTGCTGCCGGTATTGAGGCTATGGCCAAGAGCCAGACCCTGGCAGTTATTTTGCCGGGAACATCCTTTTATCTCAGAAAAGAATATGCCCCAGTACAAAAAATGATTAAAGCCGGTGTGCCGATTGCGTTGGCTACTGATTTCAATCCGGGGAGTTGTCCATCAGAGAATATGCAATTTATCCTGAATCTTGCTTACCTGTATTTAAGAATGAATCCAGCCCAAATATTAAATGCCTGCACGATAAATTCAGCCTATGCCGTCGATCGGGCTACAACTCTGGGCAGTCTCGAAGTGGGCAAGCAGGCCGATTTTGTGATTTGGAATAGTGACAATCTGGCCTATTTAGTATACAGGTTTGGTACAAATCACGTTAAACAGGTTTGGAAAAATGGCTGCAAAGTAGTTGAGGAAGGAAGAGTTATATATGACCAAATTAGTTAATCTGAGTATCACAGATTTTTGTCAGGAGCTGGCTTCATCATCACCTGCTCCAGGAGGAGGCAGTGCCTCAGCTGTTGCCGGGGCTTTAGGAGCAGCACTAGCAGGTATGGTCGCAAATTTGACTGTGGGCAAAAAAAAGTACCACCTGGTTGAAGAAGAAATGAAAGCTTTGCTGGTTGACTCTGACCGGCTGAGGAACAGATATTTGCAGTTAGTTGACAAGGATACTGCAGCGTTCAATCAGGTTATGGCTGCGTTTAAAATGCCCAAGCAGACTGAAACTGATAAGTCAAAAAGAAGAACAGCGATTCAAGAGGCTACTAAACTGGCAACCCTGACGCCCTTCGAAATGGCAGAACTGAGTGTAGAAGTTTTACGTTTATGCCATATAGCTGCCTTAAAGGGCAATAAGAATGCCCTGAGTGATGCCGGTGTGGGCGCTGGTATGGCTGAGGCTGCCTTTAGAGGCGCTGTCTATAATGTCAGAATTAATCTGGGCTCTCTTAAAGATCAGAATTTTGTCACCAGGATTAACAGTGATCTGGCGGTGTTGGAAACACAGGTGAAAAAACTCTGCGAGAGTATTTATAAAGAAATGGAAAAAAGCGACCTAAGCTAATACTAATCAGTAATGGAGCGGATTACATTTTAACATCTTTTGAGGCGTAATTTGCGCCTCTTTGCTCTTTATATCTGGTATTTTTTCATTACTTTATTGCTTTATCTTTCAGCCTTTGTTATTCTATTCTTATGATTTGTAACTATCAAAGTTAAATAAAAAGTTACAACCTGGTCTAATCAACAGGATCATTTCAGAGATGTCAATAGCGTAACTGAATGAGATATTTTGATGTAAAATAGAAAAGTCGAATTAAAGTATATTACATATTACAAGGGGGGCTTGAGATTGCCATCGTTTCTAATTACCGATGTTGGAAGTACGACAACAAAAGCAATCTTGATTGAAAGAAAAGACGATGAATATCGTTTGGTTAACCGAGCAGAATCACCGACAACAGTGGAAGAGCCATTCGAGGATGTAACGATTGGGGTCAGAAATGCAATAGCTAAATTGGGGAGAATCATTGATCGCAACATCTCTGGAACTGGCCAGAGAGTTACTGCTGATGGAATTGATTTTTATACTTCAAGCAGTGCCGGTGGTGGGTTGCAGGTGTTAGTTATCGGCTTGTACAGCAAGGTAACAGCAGCCAGTGCCAGCCGTGCAGCGCTGGGAGCCGGGGCTATCCTGTTAGATGTTATCTCCTCAGATGATGAGCGCCCTACCTATGAGATTATCGACTCAGTGCGTAATTCTCGTCCGGATATGATTTTGCTGACAGGTGGAGTTGACGGTGGCAGTGTGGAATTTGCTCTGGAATTTGCCGATATCATCAATTCGTCTAACCCCAAGCCCCGCTTTGGCAAAGATGTTAAGCTTCCGATTATCTACGCTGGTAATAAGGATGCAGCAGCCCTGGTTAAAGACACTCTGGATGATGATTTTGAACTACATATTGAACCAAATCTGCGTCCAACCCTGTATTCAGAGAATCTTGCTCCAGCCAGGAATCAGATTCATGAGTTATTCTTAAGTCATGTTATGCAGCAGGCTCCTGGGTACAATAAATTGAGTTCAGCAACAGCTGCCTCGATTATGCCTACTCCCAAAGCGGTAGGTGCTATTATGTCTATTTTGGCAGAGAGGCAAAAACTGAATATTATGGGTATGGATATTGGTGGAGCTACTACTGATGTATTCTCAGTTCTCAATAATGTGTTTCATCGGACAGTCAGTGCTAATATGGGCATGTCGTACAGCATTGGCAATGTATTAGAGAATGCCGGTCTGCAAGCTGTCAAGCGCTGGTTACCGTTTGAGATCAGTGACGAAGAGTTAAGTGATATGGTCGCAACTAAAATGCTGTTTCCAACAACCTTGCCAGTTTCATTGAAAGAACTGCTGGTTGAACAGGCTGTGGCCAGAGAAGCCCTCCGAATTTCAATAAACCACCATGTTGAGTTGATTACGTCTTTACCACAACAAAAGTCCAAGCTGCAGGAGTTCCTGGCTACAGAAGAGCAGAAAGTAAATGATTTGCGGGCTACCAAAAGTCTTTTAGACCTGGATAGCATTGGTTTGGTCATTGGCAGTGGTGGAGTGTTATCACATGCCCCGCGTCGGGAGCAGGCTGCCCTGATGATTATGGATTCCTGCGAACTAAGAGGCATAACCAGGTTGGCAGTCGACAGCATTTTTATGATGCCGCATTTAGGTGTACTATCGCAGGAGTATCCGGAGATAGCTCTCAATGTGTTGATTAAGGATTGCTTTATTCCGTTGGGAACTGTGGTCACAGGTTACGGTGAAGCTAGCGCCAACTCCAGGGCTTTGCGGATTAGCGGTACCATTGGCTCTCAAAGTATTGCAGAAGACATTCAGGCCGGTCAGCTCAAGATATATCAGTTGGCTGCTGCAGAGACAGCTGAGTTAAAGCTGGAACCTGCTGAAAAAGTTGATATCGGTTTTGGAGCAGGAAAGCCCCAAAGCATTACAGTAAACGGCGGCCAGGCCGGTTTTATTGTGGATATGAGAAAAGCTTCTAAAGCAACCTTCGATCAGAACGATCTGACTGAATGGATGATACAAAGCGGGTCGTTTACCGCCGACGAACTCAATTCGGTGAGGAGGGGTTAGTGTGAAATTAGTTAACCTGTGTCGAGAGCGAACCCTACCTTATCCTGGCAAAATTTCAGTAGAGGTTGGGCAAAAAGTTGACAGTAACGATAATGTAGCTGTTTTGGATTATGTACCGGGAAATGTATACAAGGTTCCAGTAGCCAAAATGCTGTCGCTACCCTATCATAAGCTGGATCAGGTAGCTATTGTTGAGGCCGGCGATCAGGTGGAAAAGGGTCAGGTTTTAGCTGTTAACAATGTCTTTTACCAGCCTTTTGTCTGCACCTCACCGATAAAAGGCATCGTTGGAATTATCTCTAAACAGCTGGGACAAATGTATCTAAGAGATTATATACCATTAGATAACGATGCTACAGATGATGTGGTTTTTGACTTAAATAAAATATTCTCCGATGTGAAGAGAAATATTGTGACCCAAAATATCCTGGTTAAACCGGGCTCAAAGGTCAGCCCCAGTCAAATATTGGCTCAGGTATCGATGAAGCGCTATGTTACAAGCAATATCTATGGTCAGGTAAAATCTATTACGGATAAACGTATTGTTATCTCGGCCTATAAAATTAACAGTGAACTCAAAGCTTATCTGCCGGGAGAGGTTATGGAAATTGGCGGACGTAATGCTGTGACTATTGCCGGCAAAGTATACCAATTGCAGGGGGTTTACGGCTTAGGCGGTGAACGGCAGGGCTTGTTAAAAGCTGTAGATAATAAACTTGATTACCAGGACCTCAGCAGTGCTGATACCGGTAAAATAATTTTTGCTCCTGAGGGCGTTACTTTAAACGCCCTACGCAAAGCCAATGAGTTAGGGGTTTCGGCTGTAATAACCTCCAACATGCCTTTTCTGACAGTTAAAGAATATGCCGGTATTGACTTTGTACCGGGTATTACCGGTGGTGAGAATATTACAACTGGTTTGATGTTGGTTAAAGGTTTTGTCCCGCAGGCAATAGATCAGAACGTAGTAGATTTTGTCCGCCATTACGACGGAGAATGGGTAGCAATGACTGGTACGACCCATATCAGAGCCGGGGCGCTGAGACCAGAGCTAATCTTGCCTGTTAAAGACAGAAGATATCCAATTGAAGAATATAATGAGGTAATCAAAGAAGGCAGTTTAGTGGAGGTCAAGCGCAGTGGCTGCTTACATGGCTCAAAAGGCCGGGTAAAAAGAATATTGGCACAACCGGTTGTACTGCCGTCCTTGATTAAGGTCCTCGCCGCTGTGGTAGAGATTGACCAGCACGAGCATCAGGTGCCGTTGACAAATATTATGCCAGCAGGAGGAAAAAACAATGGATAATATGCGGCTTTTTTATCGTGGTATCAATGCCAAAATGGCGGTAAAAAAATACAACGGTTTTCTTCCGGCAGTTATTGATCAGCAGGTTGCTGACAGCCTGTGCGCTATTCAGGCCGGAAATAAAAACTTATCAAAAGCAATGATTGATAAACTCAAACGCCATCATCTGGTTATAGAAAAGAATAGCGCCCTGTATTCAACTATACCTATGCTGAGCTGCGATCTGAGCCTGGCTATTGAAACAGCGATCAAAAAAAGGTTAGACAAAGACTTTGCTGCTTCCAGTACAATTGCCAAAATGGCCGAGAAGTTAGCTGATAAATGGCAGGTTTCAAGTCATGTATTTGTCTCTCAGTTGGTTCTGGGTACAATGTGGTTTAATATGTGGCTTAAACTATCTGATAATAAGCATAATCCGGTAGCTGTTCTTATCCCGGATATAGATCTCAATCATGTTTTCTACAATGAAATGTACCCCATTTTAGGTAATAATGTGATAGTATATTGGCAGAGTACACTCCTGGGACATCCTGATACTATCTACGATATACTGAACGACAAGTATGTTACTGCTTCGATCCAAAGCATCAATGAAAAGTTTGAATTTATACCTGTTGGCAACGCATTGGTGTTGCTGAAGCAGCTAAACATGTATAAAAACCGGTCGGATGAGAATAAAATGCCTATTCCTTTTATTGATTTGCCGAAAATCGATCAGGCACTGGTTAAAGCGGTGAAAGGTGAACTCCAGGAAGTAGCTCGAGTATTCTATACTAACCAACAAGTTCTATCCGAAATAGCAGCCACCTTTTACAATGAAAGAGCAGCAGCCCAGGGTGAAGTTAGCTACCATAATTTCAGGCAGATGATCTATCTCGTATTCAGTTATTGTGTTGTTGAGGCGTGGCTGGGCAGCGGACTTTTTCCTGAGTCAGTCCGAATCAGGGATAGAAAGCGCAAGCATAATGCGCCTGTTTGGCAGATTAAATAGGAGGTTAATTATGAGTATCTTTGAAAAGATTAAAAAGGCTTTGAGAGGAAAACCGGTTACCGGGGTTGCTTTAATTTCTGATGTAGAAGAGGTTCAGCAGTTATTGGAAGAGATTGTTCAAGAAGTTATCGATGAAGAGGCGCAGGTTGACAAAGCCGGTAAGTTAGACTAACATGATCAATAGTAATAGTTAAAGGCGTTGAAGCAAAAGAATTATTGTCAACTTACTACAGAGAACCAGGTTGCTGAGAACTGGTGTAATCAGATAATAAGGGACACTTGTGGAGCTGTTTGGTAAGGCAAAACGAATGACCACCGTTAAAAGGTTAAAGAGTTGGGTATAAATAAACATTTGTATCCAGAATCAGGGTGGCACCGCGGATCACATCTCTTCGTCCCTGGGGAAGAGAGATGTAATATTTTCTGGAGGTGTCTTTTTTGTTGCCAAGAATAGCAGTGCGTGAGCTGAAAAGCCATGTGGAAGAAACAGTCCGGGTAATGGGCTGGGTTAAACGGATCAGAAAAATTGGAAGCAGACTGATGTTCATTAATCTCAGAGATTATAGTGGAGAGGTTCAGCTGGTGGTCAGCGGGAACAGTTTAGATAACTTAACGGCAGAGAGTGCGGTTGAAGTATGTGGTAAAGTTGTAACAGCCAAAAACCAAGAAGTTGAAGTTCAGGTACAGCAGTTAAAAGTATTATCCTGTGCTGACAGTGAGCTGCCATTTGAGGTCAGTTCTGCTGAGATAAAAGCTAATCAGGCTACCATACTCAACTATCGGGCTTTCAGTCTCCGTAACCGACAGGTAGCAGCAGTATTTAAGATTCAAAGTACAATAGTAGCTGGGTTTTCTGAGTATTTGACCAAATTAGGTTTTACCAGTATTAAATCGCCCAAACTGGTAGCTGGAGCAACTGAATCAGGGGCCTCTGTATTCAGTTTAAATTACTTTGGCCAACAGGCCTGTTTAGCTCAAAGCCCCCAGTTCTATAAACAGATGATGGTTGGCTCAGGGCTGGAAAGAGTATTTGAGATTGGTCCGGTATTTAGAGCGGAATCCCACAACACCTCTCGCCACATTAATGAATATACCAGCCTCGATCTGGAGATGGGCTTTACTACAGAGTTAGAAAGCTTAATGGACCTGGAGCAGGGACTGCTGAATTATATCTTTGACAAACTCAACAATGAGCGTCAGCAGGAGCTGGAAATGCTGGGGGTTTATCCGCTTTATCTGGGCGAAATACCTCGTTTATCGTTGACTGAAGCGCGCAGGATACTTCGTAATGAATATAATTATATAGTTAAAGCTGGGGATATTGACCCTAAAGGTGAAAAATTAATCAGCAATTATATTGAAGAGAAATACAATTCCAAGGCCGTATTCTTAATCGAATATCCCCAATCTGCCCGTCCATTTTACACCATGCCGCATTCGATCGAACCAAACTTGACTCAAAGCTTTGACCTGATCTATCGAGGGGTTGAGGTGACCACTGGTGGTTTAAGGATTCATAATTACCAGCAGCTATGGGATAATGCTGTCCGTTCAGGTGTTGACCCGGCTGAGATTAAATACTATTTGGAGATGTTTAAATTGGGAATGCCTCCTCATGGTGGTATGGCCATTGGGCTGGAGAGGTTGACAGCACAGTTGTTAAACATCGATAATATCAAGATGGCCACGTTGTTTCCTAGGGATCAAAACCGGTTAGTTCCATAAAAAGTCGACTGAGCGCCACTCTAATCACTGTACAAACAACAACCTCATGTCATAGGGCTGAGATAGTTTTACTGACTAAGATGATAGAGTCTGGAAATTTGACATGGTTATAATAATCTAACAGAAAGTAATTTGCAGTTTGGTGATTGAGAAATGAAAAGTATACCTAACATAATTACAATATTTAGAATACTACTGTCTTTGATATTACTTCTTTTAAAACCCTTAAGTCATAGTTTTTTAGGTGTTTACTTAGCCTGTGGATTAAGTGATATTGTTGATGGGTATATTGCCCGGAGATTTAATTACACGAGCAGATTGGGTTCTATTTTAGACAGCATTGCTGATGTTGTTTTGTTTGGTATCATGGCCCTGGTTTTTTGGCCTGTTTTGTCAGTTCCAGAAGGTATACTATTGTATCTGGCAATCATTGCTTTGATAAGAATTACATCTTTGCTGATTGCCTTTTTTAAATATCGCACCTTTGCAGTTCTTCATACCTATGCCAATAAAGCAACTGGACTGTTGATATTTTGCTTTCCATTTCTGTATGTATTGATTGATATTAGCATTTTGGGCTACCTAATTGGCACAGTTGCAATTATAGCTTCAATAGAAGAATTGGTAATACACTTGATATCTAAAAAATTGGAAAGAAATATTAAAGGATTGTTTTTTGGTAATTAGATTCAGATCATTGAGCAGAGCTGATTGCTGGCTGGACACACTGTTTGAAGTAAGTATTGGTAATCGCTAATGTGTTATGTCAGCCAACATAACTAAGGATACGTTAAATAAAAAACTGTTGCCTTAACTGAGGCTCAGCAGGTATAGTATATTAATGTGGAGGTGGCTGTAATGGAGAGGAAGATGAACATATTGCCTTATGCATCGGGGGTAGCTTATGCTACAATTTTTGGCTTTTCGTTTTTAATGTCAAGAATGGGCCTCGACCGCATGGAACTGTTTCATTTTTTGGGTTTAAGGTTTTTAATTGCCAGCTTGTCGATGACTTTGTTGATTATAGCGAGGGTTATTAAAGTAGATTTTAGAGGAAAAAACCTTAAACTGGCTATTTACTTAGGTCTGCTGCAGCCCTTTGTTTATATGATATGCGAGGCGACCAGCATTACCCTGATCCCTTCATCGCAGGTCGGAATTATGATTGCCATTATTCCAATTTTTGTCATAATATTCAGCAGGGTTTTCTTAAAAGAATATATTACTGTTCGGCAAGGTTTTTTTGTTGCTTTATCTGTTTCCGGGGTTATATTTCTGGTTCTGATGCAAAGTGGTCTCGGCGGCGATAGCAATATTTTGGGCTACCTTGCTGCTTTAGCCGCAGTTATTTCAGCTGCCGGGTTTAATGTTTATTCCCGCAGGCTTTCTCAAGAGTTTACTCCCTTTGAGCTCACTTATGTGATCATGGTTGTAGGAGCTTTACTGTTTAATATCATTGGCATTGTCCGGTATAGTCAGTTAGGGCAATACAGCAGTTACCTGGCGCCGTTGACAGACTCAAATATTCTGGTTCCCCTGTTGTATTTAGCAATTCTATCGTCGGCAGTAGCTTTTGGTTTAGTAAACTACACTTTGTCTCAGATTGCGGCAGCTCAAGCCTCAGTGTTTGCCAATTTAGTAACCATTATTTCCATCATTGCCGGAGTAATAATAAATGGGGAGGCATTCTTCTGGTATCATTTGTTGGGGGCGCTGATGATTTTGCTGGGGGTCTGGGGGGTTAACAGGTTTGTGGTGCAGGAGGCTCCTGAATCTCTTGAGGGTAGTAGTGGTTCTTTCCATTGAGGCTCCCATAATTGGCTTAGCTATGCGTCATACGCTAAAATTTTTACATAGATATACTATCTCGTATTATCCATGTTAAAAATTTTAGCTATTTCTTTATCTAAGCTCAATTCTGGAAGCCACGCTATTCCAAAATTTACGTCGTTTATTTACTTTTTTTACGAAGAAAAAATACCATAGATATCATATAAAAGTAAAAGTCTGCTCAAAGATATACTACTCGTATTATCTTTTTCGCAGATTTTTCCTTTTCCTTGATCTAGTCTCAATTCTGTGAGCCACATTGTGCCTTGCACCTCGTCATTTAGTGGCCTCTTTCCGCTGTTGCTTCCACAACTGGGCTAAAATTAAAAACATATACTGCCTTTTATTATGTAATTTTTTTATTTTTCCTTGATCTAACTCCAATTCTGGAAGCCACGCTATTCCAAAATTTACGTCGTTTATTTACTCTTTTTACGAAGAAAAAATACCATAGGTATCATATTTACAATGGGCTGGCAGTTGGTTGGCGATAGTCTGGCAGTTGGTTCTTGAAATAGCCGAACAATCAATGTCATTAAGATAAGAAAAGGCAGCAAATATCAAACAGATATAAGCTAGTTCTTTCATAAACGTATAGCCAATAGCCGGTAGTAAAAACACAACGTCCTAAGATGTATTTCGTACGGTACTAAGGACTCACTTATTTTAAGAACTCTTAACGCCCAAATAATTTGTCCATAAATTGTTGGGCTTTCACAACGTCCTGTTGCTCACACAGAATTCTTAAAAACGTTCATCTCTTAGTACTATCT
>JANQLZ010000042.1 GCA_028280325.1 Bacillota bacterium | reverse complement strand
CTTTCAGCATACTAAGCTGTATAGCTTCACCCAGAAATTAATCAGGCGTCTGGATTGCGCAACATTTCTGAAGTTCTAGTGGTAAAATACAGATGTTTCTCGCTCAAGCTTGCTGGTGCAAATTTGGGCGAGTTTTCATTTAGACGGATAAACTTTGTTATAGGTAGGTTTTTCGTGGTCGATCTTTACAAGTGACTATTAATGCTATGGTAAAGAACGCACTCGGCGTTGCCTGAAAATTTCTGACTTTCAGCATACTAAGCTGTATAGCTTCACCCAGAAATTAGTCAGGCGCCTTGATTGCGAAACATTTCTGAAGTTCTAGCGGCAAAATACAGATGCTTCTCGCTCAAGTTTGCTGATGCAAGTTTTGAGCGAGTTTTTGTTAGTTTACAAGCCCTGTAACGTTCCCTAGCCAGTCCTTTGGTTATGTTAACTAAGTTTTCAGTATTCTTTGTTCTTTTTACTGTAGCAGAGTTTTATTATTTCTTCGAAACTCTTACAGCTTCTGTAAACCAGATTCAAAATTTCCTGACAGGCATACAGTCCATAGTAACCATTAGTGAGCAGGACAATGCCCGTATTTTGGCTTGGCATAAAACAGGTTACAGCTTTAAAGTAACCATTGTCTCCCCAATGCCAGCAGATTTTTTGCGGTGTTTCTTCTACTCCCCAGCCTAACCCCCAGTAAGCAGCTGGCCTGATAGCTGTTATGCGGCTGTATATTTTGCTGCAATTATGCTGATTTAAATGATCGGTGATATTAAGCATCACTCTGATAAATTTGGCGTAGTCGTTTGCTGTACTGTAGAGAGAATAGGCAGCATTAGCTTTTGGCCATTTTTTTATTTCTGAGGGATGGCTGTCAGTATTGTGTCTGTACGTGTAGTCATGGTCAAACCTGTTTAACCAGGTAAGGCTGCTGTTTGTCATATTGAAGGGTTTGAACACATGTTTTTCTGCCAGCTCATTTAATTCCAAATCGGTTACTGCTTCTAATACTTTTTGCAGGTAGACATAGCCTTCACCTGAATATTGAAATCTCTCTCCAGGTTTAAACTCAATTTTAAGCTCATCTCCTTTTCTCCAGTTAGGAAACCCGGTACTGTGGGCCAAAACATGCGTTGCTGTTATCTGTTCATATAGAGGTTGATCTGTAAGATAAGGTTGATCTAAATATTGAAATAATGGTTTGTCCAGTTCTATTAAATTTTCCTGATTTAGCACCAGCGTAATATAAGCAACTACCGGCTTGGTTAACGAGGCGGTCTCAAAAACAGTGTTCTTCGTTACCAGCTCATTTTTAGCAATATTCTTTAATCCAAAAACATCACTGTAAATGCTGTTACCATCAACTAAAGCTATGGAAAGCCCAGGTACTTTATGACGGTGTATAATTCTGTGGATGTCCTGCTCATACTTTTCAAAATATTTCATTAATATCTCTCCTTCATGGTTTTGATTGCACCTTAATATCGCTTAGCTTCAAGTGTCATACTTTAATAATGTAATAATCTTAAAGCTTAGCTATAATTTCTGAGTATAACTTTCTTAATTCCAGGTAAAGCGGGTAACGTCTTTTAAACTCTCTATTCTATTTGCTGTTGTAATTTCCTTCAGGACAGCTAAGCTTTTAGTATTAGTAAAGACGGTTTATAAATTGCTCAGGTAATTGTATAATTGAACAGTAGCATATAGTTGATAAAAATGGGTGCATACCGGTAGGTTGGCAGTACGAAATTAACTATATAAAACAAGGAGGGGCGCAGATGACCATCATGGTAAAAGATATTCTGGAGTTAGAGGTGTTTAAAAGCCATAATCTGTTAGCTGGTCGAGAGGGAGTCACTAATCTGGTCGATAAGGTCGGGATTATGGACCATGAAACCGAAGATATGATTATTGGCAGCTATGATCAGGGCGAGTTTGTCATCAGCACTTTCTTTTTTATTAAAGATGACCTGAGCAAGCTCTATGGTTATGTCGAAAAACTAATTGAGGCTAAGGTCAGCGGCCTGGCGATTAAGGACATTTATCTGACCGGTATACCGGCAGAGGTTATCGATTTGGCCGACAAAAATGCCTTTCCTATCTTTATATTTAATGAGGTCTTTTACGAAAGTATTATTACTAGTATCGTTGATATGATTAAAGATAAAGAAAATCTTCAGAATATCAGCCTGAAAGTAGACCATATTTTATCGGGAAACTTAAATGCCACAGCCGTGAAAAAGCTGGCGTATGAGATAAACAGGTATTTTCAGGATCTGCATCTCGCTGTCTTCTGCCAAATGACAAATGGTATCGAAAGCAAGTCTGAGATACAGTACAGGCGAAGGTTTAAACCCTATCAAAAGCTGAATTCATTGATCCCCTACAATAATGGGCTGTTGATCATTTTCTCCTTTAATCAGCTTAACAAAGACAATGTAGAATCAATTGTCTTGCGGAGATTAAATGATATTGGCCTGCACGGCAGGGATCTGCATATTGGAGTCAGTAGTTTATATCAAAAATTAGATCAGTTGTATTTCTCAATCAGTGAAAGCCTGTATGCCTGCAAACTGGCTCTTGCCGGCCATGAAGGTATATCTTTTTTTAATCAGAGCGGTACTGGTCGAATCCTGATACCGGTACTTGACAATCTGTGGGTTAAAAAATACTGCCAGGAGATGATAACCCCTTTGCTTGAATACGATCAAAAGCATGATACTTCATTGCTGCAGACGGCAATAAACTATGTTGATAATAACGGCGATATCAAAGCAACCTCTCAAAATATGTTTCAACATAGCAATACCATCAGATATAGGGTTAACAAGATCAACATGATTTTAAGTCAGCATAATAATATTCAGGATTTTTATGAGGAACTGAGCATTGCCATAAAGTTGTACAAACTGCTCCATTCAGAGCTGTAAATTTTACAAAACAAGGCGTTAAATAATTTAATATATTACAAAACTCCAAAGCCTATAAATGCGCTAAAATAAAAGAAAACGACTGTGGAGGTAAAGATATGGCAAGCACTAAACACATTATTGAGTTAACTGAAAAGTATGGGGCTCGTAATTATAAGCCATTAGATATTGTAATTTCCAAGGCAGAAGGCATTTGGGTAGAAGATCCGGCAGGAAATCGGTATTTAGATATGCTCAGTGCCTATTCAGCTGTTAACCAGGGACATCGGCATCCCCAAATCATGGCGGCATTATATGAACAGGCCGACCGGGTTACCCTGACCTCACGTGCTTTTCACAATGATAAACTGGGCGCATTTTATGAAAAAGTTGTCAGTATTACCGGAAAGGATACTGTACTGCCGATGAATACCGGCGCTGAGGCAGTTGAGACTGCTTTTAAAGCCGCCAGAAGATGGGGTTATTTTGTTAAAGGTATTCCCGATAATTGTGCCGAGATCATAGCCTGTAACGGCAATTTTCATGGGCGTACTATGACGGCAGTATCAATGTCATCTGAACCGGCTTATAAAAGAGGGTATGGACCCATGTTGCCGGGTATTGTGCATATTCCTTATGGCGATGCCCAGGCTCTGGCCGCAGCTATTACACCCCATACGGCAGCCTTTATATTTGAACCCATTCAGGGGGAGGCCGGTATAAATATACCTCCTCAGGGCTATCTGAAACAGGTAGCACAGATTTGCCGAGATAACAATGTTTTATTAGTAGTAGATGAGATCCAAACCGGGCTGGGGCGAACCGGGAAAATGTTTGCCTGTGATTGGGAAGAGGTTGTTCCGGATATTTATATAATTGGCAAGGCCTTAAGTGGAGGGGTATTACCAGCCTCATGCATAGCAGCTAATCAAGAGGTTCTGGGAGTATTTGAGCCTGGCTCACATGGCTCTACTTTTGGAGGTAACCCGTTGGCCTGCGCTGTTTCAATCGCAGCACTTAATGTGATTGTAGATGAAAAACTGCCCGAGCGGTCTCAGGAACTGGGCAATTATCTGTTGGAGCAATTGCAAAAAATAGAGAATGATCAGATAGTTGATATCAGGGGTCGAGGACTGTTTGTAGGTATTGAATTGAATCAGCCAGCCCGAGGCTACTGTGAACAGTTAAAAGAACTGGGCCTGCTGTGCAAAGAAACCCATGAAAATGTGATCCGCATTGCCCCACCATTGATTATTACCAAAGAAGAGCTGGATTGGGCTATAGAGAGGTTTTATCAGGTTTTGGGGTAGGGGCTTCGTTGTTACTGAGCTCCCATAATTAATGCTATCTCTTCGTTACACGCCAAAATTTTTTCATAGATATACTGGTTTGTATTATCCATGTAAAAAATTTTGGCTATGCCTTGATCAGTTAGCCTCAATTCTGTGAGCCAGATTTAACTTATTTATACCCAATAGACGTTTACGAGAATGCCCTCACTCTGCGTTACACGCAAAAATATCCACAAAGATATATTAAGTCATATTATCTTTGTGGATATTTCTGCTACGCCTTGATTGAGAACATTCTCGAAAACCACCTCAAGTGTAGCTATCAGCCTATTAAGCTAAACTAACCTAGGTGATTTTATGACATTAAAAAATAAAAAACTTATATCCTGACTGGAAGCATAAAATATGTGTTGCAAATACAGAACAAGCGTACCATGCACCCGCAACTTAACTTAAAAACAGCCTAGTAATCATTATGCCTTACAGGATGGGACAGACCTTGCCGATATTGTATGAAAATGTTAAGAAGCATTAACTCTATATAGGCATAGAGTGGTAACAGCCATAAATCTCAGCAAACCCTGCCAGACAGGGCATGCGAAGTAGACTTGATTATAACTCTCATTTGATAACGCCTGAAACTCGCCAATTTTGTAAACAGTTAATGTGACTATCAGGCGGTTAGTTACTTAAAATAGTATTTTAAATGATATTACTAATACTAATTGTGTAGGGGCGAACCTTGTATTCGCCTGTTCATTTAAATCAGGCATTATTCACCTTATTTATCCATGTTACGAAACAACACTTCATTACCCTACTGCACCACGCTTGCCGAAGGCGAGCCCAAACCAATTGCGAAGCAATTCCACCCCGTTTACGAAGTAAACCCATGTTCATACATCGATTGGTGGGCAATAG
>JANQLZ010000141.1 GCA_028280325.1 Bacillota bacterium | reverse complement strand
CATGTGCAAAATGTTCTGGGAGACAGTGCCGTGTTTAAGGAAGCTCCCCACAATGGCTACTATTATATTGGGCTGAAGCAGAACCACCCTATTCTGGGTGATTTAAAAGTACGTCAGGCATTAATGTATGCACTCGATCGAGAAACTATTATTAATACCGTCTTTCAGGGTTACGGTACTGTCATCAATTCTCACAGCGTTCCGTTTTCCTGGGCCTACAGCGACGATGTAACTGATTATCAGCAGCATGCTGAAAAGGCAGTTAGCCTGCTGGAAGAAGCCGGTTGGGATCAGCTCAACAGTGAAGGTATTCGTCTCAACAGCCAGGGTGAAAAGCTGTCTTTTGTGATGGTCTCTGCATCGGGAAATGAAGATAAGGCCAATGTCATTGCTTTGGTCACCGAGCAGTGGAAAGCAGTGGGGGTAGAGGTTGTAGTTGAGTACTATGAGCGCTCAGTGTTATTTAGCAAGTACCTTGATGTCGGCAAATTCGAGGCCTACATGTGGGGCTGGAATTTGAGCCTTGACCCAGACTGCTATATGCAGTTTCATACCGAAAGCGGTTTAGATGAAAATGGAGTTCTTCAGGGTTTCAACGATGTCGAGTACAGTAATCAGCAGGTAGATCAGTTATTAGTTGCCGGCCGCCTGACTTACGACCAGCAGGAGCGTCAGGATATCTATGCTCAGATTCAAAAAATCCTTAATCAGGAACTGCCTTATGTTTTCCTGTACACAACTAATCGGGTCAAGGGTATGAGCAATAAAGTGAAAAATGTGGTTTGGTCTCCTCTGGAGCCAATTCAGATCAATAAATGGCATATCGATCCAGCTCATCGTTAATGCCGTTATCAGCAAGGTTGAATTGCTTTGGCAATATACTGACCTTTTTCAGTATCAATTAGTGAGGAGATAGCTGCTATGGGGAAATATTTGATACGTCGTTTGCTGCAGATGATAATTGTCTTAATTGGAATATCAATTATTTCCTTTGCAATTATGCAGTTAGCACCTGGAGATCCAATAGATTTGCTGTCCGACAGAAACGCAACTCCGGCAGAAAAAGCTCATATCCGCTCGTTGTACGGCTTAGATAAGCCCTTACCGGTACAGTATTATAATTGGATTAGCCAGGTGCTTAAAGGCAACTTTGGCAATTCCTATGTGACAGGCAAGCCGGTTTTAGCGATGATTATGGAGAGGCTGCCAGCTACTCTGATGCTTAATTTTTGGGCTATGGTCATCATCTATGCTCTGGCCATTCCCATTGGCATGGTTTCTGCTTTGCGACAGTATTCCTGGTTTGATCATATTGTCACTTCGGTAGCTTTTCTGGGTAAGGCCTTACCCCAGTTTTGGTTTGCGCTGATGCTGATTTATACAGTAGGGCTGCGGGTTGACTATATTCAGATTTCCGGGATGTCAACTTATGGTGTTAACTGGGCCAGTGCCTCTTTTTGGCAGGTGCTTAGCGACAGGCTGAGCTACATGATTTTGCCGCTGATCGTTTTAGCATTCAGTGGAATGGCAGGCATCACCCGTTACATGCGAGCCAGCATGTTAGATGTCGTTCATCAGGACTACATCAGAACGGCCCGAGCCAAAGGACTCTCGGAAAAAAAGATTGTCACTAACCATGCTCTGCGCAATGCTCTGCTGCCCATTGTCACCTTAATCGGGTTTGAGCTGCCTATTTTATTTAGCGGATCGGTAGTTATCGAAACCATTTTCTCCTGGCCTGGAGTGGGGTTGTTAGCTGTTAATTCTATTTTTCAGCGCGATTACATGGTGGTCATGGCCTTTAACATGTTAGGGGCTGTGATGACTGTGCTGGGAATGTTTATGGCCGACTTGCTGTATTTGGTAGTAGATCCCAGAATTAAACTGGAATAAAGGGGGGTAAATGATGCTGGCAATAAAATCAGGTAAAACTGTTTCAGCCTTAGAAGAAAGTTATCTGCAAATGGTTTGGCGCAGATTTAAGCGCCACAGACTGGCTCTAATCAGTCTGATATTTTTAATTTTTATTTCATTGCTGTCTCTGGCTGCCCCGCTGATCACCCAATACAGCTACGATCAAAGTGATCCTGAACACAGTATGGAAGCTCCCAGTAAACTGCACTGGCTGGGTACAGACCGCATTGGGAGAGATCTGTACAGCAGGCTGATCTGGGGTAGCCGCATCAGTTTAAGCGTTGGTTTAGTTGCTGCAGCCGTATCAGTGATTGTAGGAACTTTGATCGGGGCTGCGGCTGGCTATTTTGGTGGGGTTGTCGATGATATCTTAATGCGTTTCACTGAAATGGTCATGTCCTTTCCGGTTATTTTTTTGCTTCTGACCATAATTGCCATCATAGATCGCAGTGTAGTGAATGTTATGCTGGTTATTGGCCTGACCTCATGGCCAGGATTAGCACGCCTGGTTCGCGGGCAGTTTTTAGCATTGCGGGAAATGGATTATGTGGAAGCGGCCCGGGCTTTAGGGGCCAAGAACAGCAGAATTGTCTTCCGTCACATGCTGTTAAACTGTATGGCCCCAATTATTGTCAATGCTACATTGCGGGTTGGCGGCGCAATTCTGGCTGAATCCAGTCTGAGTTTCTTGGGCCTGGGTATTACTGATCCACCCAGCTGGGGTACTATTCTCAACTCCGGACGGCACTATATGCGTTTTGCCCCCTGGATCACGATAGCCCCGGGAGTGATGATTTTTTTGACGGTTTTGGCCTTTAATTATGTGGGTGATGGCTTAAGAGATGCGTTAGATCCCCATTTGAAGCGCTAGCCAGGAGGGATGGTTATGAAAGAGGTATTATTGCAGATCGAGGGGTTAACAACTGTGTATGATACTGCCGTGGGGCAGATAACTGCTGTCGATGATGTTTCTTTTAGGGTTTTAAAAGGTGAAACCTTAGCGGTTGTTGGTGAGAGTGGGTCTGGCAAAAGCCAGACTGCCTTTTCAATCCTGCAGCTTATTCCACAGCCACCCGGAAAAATTGTCAGTGGAAAAGTGTTGTTTAAAGGAGCTGACCTGCTAACGCTGGGTCCTGCTGAACTGCAACGAGTACGAGGTAATAAAATATCAGTTATTTTTCAGGAGCCGATGACCAGTCTGAACCCGGTGCAGACAGCTGGTCGGCAGATTAGCGAAGTGCTAGTTCTGCATCAGCAGCTGACCAAAAAAGAGGCCCTGACTCAAGCCATTGAGCTGCTCAGAAAAGTGGGCATCTCGGATCCGGAGAAAAGGGTTGGTGAATACCCGCATCAAATGTCGGGTGGCATGCGGCAGCGGGTCATGATCGCAATGGCTCTGGCCTGTAATCCTCAGCTCTTAATTGCGGATGAACCCACAACTGCTCTTGATGTAACTATTCAGGCGCAAATACTGGCAGAAATGGAGCATCTGAAACGGGAAATGAAGATGAGTATCATGTTAATAACCCATGATTTAGGGGTAGTGGCAGAAATGGCTGATCGGGTCGTGGTCATGTATGCCGGACAGGTAGTGGAAATCAACGATGTGTTCCGGCTGTTTGAAGAACCTAAACATCCTTACACCATGGGATTGATTAACTCAATCCCTCGAATAGAGAATCAAAAACAATGGCTGGAGGTTATTGATGGATATGTTCCAGATCCATTGCAGATGCCAAGTGGCTGTAAGTTTCATCCTCGTTGTCAATTTGCCCAGCAAAAATGTCGTGAGCAGTCGCCGCCATTGATAAAAATTGCAGAAGATGTCTGCTATCGATGCTGGTTTCCTCAGGCCAGCAAGGGAGTGTATTGAATGAGTACAGAGCCAATATTAGCAGTTAAAAAACTAAAGAAATACTACCCGCTGAAGGGCAACTGGTTTAGCGGCAAAAAAAGCTATCTTAAAGCAGTAGATGGTGTCAGCTTTGATGTTTATCCGGGAGAGACATTAGGGGTTGTCGGGGAGAGCGGCTGCGGTAAATCGACGATGGCTCGAACAATTTTGCGGTTGCAGGAGGCTACTGCCGGAGAGGTTTATTATCAGAACTACAATGTACTCCAGCTTGCCCCCGATGGTCTGAGGAAGATTCGCCAGAACATGCAAATGATTTTCCAGGATCCGTATTCATCGTTGAACCCTCGATTTACAGTGGAGCAAATTATTGTTGAGCCACTCATTATCCATAAATGGAAAACAGCAACAGAGCGTCGGCAAAGGGTGGAAGAATTAATTACAACGGTAGGCTTGACCAAGCGGCATTTAAAGCGTTATCCTCATGAGTTTAGCGGCGGTCAGCGCCAGCGCATAGGTATTGCCAGGGCGTTAGCCTTGAATCCTCAACTGGTGGTTTGCGACGAGCCGGTTTCAGCGCTGGATGTCTCGATCCAGTCGCAAGTCCTCAACCTGCTCAAAAAGCTGCAAATCGAGTTAGCGTTAACCTATGTTTTTATTGCCCACGATCTCAGCGTTGTAAAACACATCAGCAATCGGATAGCAGTAATGTATTTAGGCAGGATTGTCGAAATAGCTCAGTCAGAGCAACTGTATGATAGTCCCCGACATCCTTACACCCAGGCGCTGCTAGCTGCGATCCCTGAGCCCAATCCACGTTTGCGCCGGCCAAGAACTCTGCTGCGGGGAGAGGTTCCCAGCCCGGCTAAGCCGCCCTCCGGCTGTAGGTTTCATCCCCGCTGTCCTTATCGTACAGAGGTTTGCAGCAGCACTGAACCTCTGCCACAACAGGCAGCGCCGGGCCATACGGTATCCTGCCATCACTATAAGCAATTGTAATAGTTAAATGCAGCCTCAGCTACTTAAGTTGAGGCTGACTTTTTATTTTAAATCATTTTTTCTAAACAACTCTAATATAGATAAACAAGCCCGAAAATCACACAATCTGCTTTGGGTGCTACTAACTTAACGTTATCAGGGATATGTATACTGTATATAATGAATAATATGCAAATTAAAGACATTTATTTACAGTAATAATATGCTAATTGGCGTAGGCAATCAAGTTGCTATTTGCTTATCATATAGTAAATATATGTATATCAAGAGAAGTAAATAAAACGTAGACAAGAAGGTGGTAATAATAATGACAGGCAGTATCACAGTGGAGTGGTTTTATTAACAAAATAGTTCTTTAAAATTTTAATTTATTTATAATTCTAAAAATTCTTATAAAAAACCTGTTAAATCGCTGCAAAAAATGTAGATATGCGAAATTGCTCTATAGAATCACGAAATAAAACCAAGTATAATAGACATATAACACTATTTATATGCATGATTTGGGATTATTGTTTAGAGGTATGTGTTTTAGTCAAAATGTTCATTGGAGAAATAAGATAAAAACAGGAGGTGATTATGCCCAGATAATCTGAACCAGTTAAAAAATATGATTATATAAACGGCCAATACTAACCTGATTTAAATTTATAGGAGGGGAAATTTATGAAAAAATATTCAATAGTATTGATTATGACATTAATACTGGCTCTGTTGATTGCCGGGTGTACACCTTCGGTAACCGGGCCTGCCGACGAAACTGATCCTATCGACCTGAGCCAGATGTACAGAATAGGGTCAATCAGCGAACCCACTACTTTCTGCCCTATCTTTTCCACTGATGCCCGTTCAAGTTTTATTATCAATTTAATGTTCGACAGTTTATTAGATACAGATGAAAACTTAGAGTTAATCGGACAAATTGCTGAAACTTGGGAGGTATCGGACGATGGTTTGGAGCTGACCTTTTTCTTAAGAGACGATGTTTACTGGCACGATGGGGAGCAGCTCAAAGCCGATGACGTAGCATTTACATACAATATACTGTTGCACGACGACTATACCGGTGTCCGCAAAGAGGTTGTCAAACATGTTGACAGCGTTGAGGCTGTTAATGACTTTGAGTTTAAAATATACATGAATCAAGTAGATGCCCCACTAATGTTTGCGACTGCAGCTTCCAGTACGGCAATCATGCCCAAACATATTTTTCATGATACACCCATAAAAGAGATGAAAGAGCATGAAAACAGCTGGGACCCGATCGGCAGCGGCCCATATAAGTTCAAGGAATACACCGCTGGTCAACGGATCGTGCTGGAGGCCAATGAGGAATATTATGGCGGCAGCCCGGCTATCAAAGGAATTATTGAGAAAATATATCAGGATATTCAGGTAATGCTGGCCGCTTTTGAAAATGACGATATTGATCATTTTGCAGATATTCCTAAAGACGATATCGAGCGGCTTCAGGAACAGCTCGGTGACCGGATCAATTTTAAGCGAACGACAAATCTGGCTTACGATTACATTGGCTTAAAGCAGAATCACCCGATATTCAAGGATAAAATGGTGCGGCAGGCCATGAAATATGCTCTGGACCGGCCAAATATTATCGACACAATTTTCAGAGGTTATGGCACTATGGTCAATTCTCATGGTATTCCGTTCCAGTGGTCGTACAGCCCCGATGTCAATCCCTATCACCAGGATGTTGATCTAGCAGTTAGCATGCTGGAAGATGCGGGCTGGGATACCGTCGGCGATGATGGTATTCGCCTAAATGAACAGGGCGATCGATTTGAGTTTACCCTGGTAACCGGTACCGGCGACGAAGAACGATCCAATATCCTGGCCATGATTAAAGAGCAGTGGAAAGCAGTGGGCATAGATATGACCGTTGAAGAGATGGAGACTTCCGTGCTGTTTGAACAGTACCTCGATGCCTTTGAGTTTGAGGCTTACAATTGGGGCTGGAACCTCGGCCTGGATCCGGACGCTACTAATTTCTTCCACAGTGACAGCGGCCGAAATGAAGACGGTATTCCCCAGGGCTTTAATGATGTTGAGATTTACAATGCCGAATTGGATCAATTGCTAAACGCCGGCCGGGCAACCTATGATCTGGAAGAGCGCAAGGAGATTTATCATCAATTGCAGGAGGTGTTAAATGAGGAGCTGCCCTATATCTGGCTGCATACTACCGACGATATGGAGGGCATGAACAAACGGATTAAAGATGTCGTTTGGTCGCCTATTGAACCAATATGGATTCATAAATGGAGTATTGAGGAGTAATTGAGATAATATGTGGCAGGCAGCAGCTTGCCACATATTTTATCAATACCCAAAAGGAGAATTCATATGGGAAAATATATTGCACGAAGAGTTATGCAGATGGTGATAGTCATTTTGGGAAT
>JANQLZ010000123.1 GCA_028280325.1 Bacillota bacterium | reverse complement strand
AAAGCCTGCCGGCTTGTATAAAAACGCATCAATATCCCAATTATTCGCACCCTTATAGGTAATTAATTCTGATTCCTGAATTTTTTCAGCCAAACCTGCTGGCATGGAATCAGTCAGCTGACAGCTTTCCTCAGATTCTAAATCATACACCCATAAATCGCCATTGCGCCGTTTGTCGGCATGCAGATAAGCAATTTTTGTACCATCTGGAGACCAGGAAGGCAAAGTATTGGTAACCGGTAGATCGGTTATTTGCTTTAAACTATCTTTATTCAAATCATAAATATAAAGCTGCCGCTCAACCCGATGATGGCGGTTAGAGGCAAAAACAAACTGCTCTCCGGTGGGAGAAAGGCTCAGTTTATCACCCATCTGGCCAAAGTCTTCACATTTACCATCCGTCAATTGAGTCAATTTGTTGTTGTCTAAATTGTATTTATAATAGTGGAAATAGCCGTCTGTCTCCAGGCCAAATAACAACTGATGGCCATTATTGGGAGTAATCCTGCTAAGAAAGCCTCCTTTTTGATGCTTGACACACGCCTCATGAATTACCTTTTTGTCTACAACAAACCTGCTCACTGCCCCAATATGGCTGAAACTCTGCCACATGTCTTCATGGGGGATAGTAGCCAGGTAATAGGTCACGTTTGATCTGAATCTACCCATCAAACTGTAGACAAAGCGGTAATCATCAACCCAGCTGCCTTCACCAATCATTTTAATATGGCCGGCAGAGGTCCACAGATGACTGCCTGTCTGATCAATAATCGCCAAGAACGGTTTTTGATGTTTGTCAATATAGGTATACATAAATTTAGTACCCTGGGGCGACCAGCAGAAGCTGTCGTTGCCAACTGTTTGGCTGAAACGACCAGCAAAGACAGATCCCAAAGGCTTGTACCTGGAGATTAACTTACTTTCGACACAATAAAAAGATATCAGCTCTCCGTTGGTAAAGGCCAATACCTGACCGTCGGGTGACCAGTCGATTCTGGAGAGATAACCGCCTTCGGTAGTCAAGCACTTGGGGTCGTTTAAACCACTGTCGTAAATAACCACATTCCCATCTACTACCATGGCCATATCACCTGCAGAGCTCCACTTTACTGCTGAAACGCCGCTCTTAGCCTCAGTAATTTTACGAGGCTCCTCTATGCCGTTGGCATTAACTACCCAGGCATCGGTCACCCCGCCGTCATTCCAGCGGTAAACCAGCTTCTGACTGTCAGGCGACCATTCAAAACCATTAAGATACTTAACACTCAATACATCTTTGATAGTAATCTGATTTTTCACTCTTTTTTACCTCCGTTTTTTACGATTCATTTCTGATTCCATAAACTTTAACCAGCCAAGAGACCCCCATCATACCAAAGACAACTGCCAACCAATTACCAATTATTGACCCCCTATTGCCCAACAGTAAGCAAAGGGAGAAACGCTGAGCTCAATGTGGCTCACAGAATTGGAGTAAAATTAAGGAACCCTGCTACCTGCGAATCAATCCGCCAACCCCTAACTCTTCCGGCGGTGGCACTATCACCTCTTGATTCAATTCAACACCACTGAGTATTTCCACATCATCAACAGTTTTCCAGCCGGTCTCTACTGCTACTTCTCTGGCCCGCCAGCCATCAGCCAGCATGACATAGTCCTGGCCGTTAACCGTGTACACGGCCTCTTTAGGCAGGTAAACAGCCTGGTCTTTTTTGCGGGTAACGATCTCGACGTCAACTTCATAGCCTACTTTTAGCTCCATAAAGCTATTTGGCAGCTCTGCTTCCAGCCGCACTCGCTTCTGCTGAATCCCCAGATCTGAAATAATCAGATGAGCAGTAGGGTAAATTTTGTTGACATTTAACTCCAATACCACTTCAGAGTCATCGTCAACTACTCTGAGCTGCGCCCCCGGATTGATAGCACCGGCCTTGCTGGCCAACACCTCGGTACTGATTAACAGCTCGGATAAATCCATGATGCTTATAATTTCCATGCCTGCTAAAACGGTATCGCCTTCATTGATCGGCAGTGAAGTTATTGTTCCACTGAGCGGCGCTTTAACCAGGTAATTATCCCGTGATGATTCCAGCTGCTTAATATTATAGTTTATTTCGTCCATCTGCGCCAAGTACTGCTGACGCTGACTCTTAGAGCCGCCTCGTTCTAATAACTGCAATTCATTCCTGGCTATATCCAGCTGATTTTGAGCTGATTGATAGTTGTTCTCCACGCTTTTCAAAGTGTCTTCACTGATAATACCTTCTGCAAACAGGACCTGATTCTTCTCCAGCTGCTCCTGAGCCAGCTCTACCTGGTTCTCAATATTCTGTACTCTAAGCCGGGCACTTTCCAATGTTTCACTTGCCGGGTTAATCAGATCATTATATGAGGCCTCAACCCGCTGCAGCTGAGCCTCCAAGGCCTTAATCTGCAGATCCACCTGGGTGGCCGAGATCTCAAGCAGGTCATCTCCAATATCAACCTGATCGCCGACGCTAACTGCAATATCAACAACCTGGCCATTGACCAATGAGGCAATCCTGCTGGAGTTATTGGCTTCAACCAGCCCGGTCTCGCTCAGGTAATCGATAAGAACCCCCTCGTTTAATACCGTTGTCATCACCCGGGGAGCTTTGAAATAGAGCGCCAACCCATATCCGGCTGCTCCGATAATAACTGCAACAATAATCCCAATAGCTAGGAACCTTTTATGACTGAGTAATCTCTTAATCATCTGCTTACCTCCCTATACTACCCGATTTTTCAGTGCCTCTAAAAACTCTAATCTATCTATTTTTCTGCGTGTAGCCCATTGCGCTATGATGATAAACACCGCTGTAACTATTGCAGTCAGGACATATGAAAGCCATCCCGCCGGTACATTTAGAGTATACAGCTCATTGCTAAAGATCATATCCAGCGATTTTAAAAACATGTTCCCTAAAGGTATTCCGGCCAATATGCCAACCACCGCCATCAATACATTCTCTTTGACGACAATATTAAATATCTCCTTTTTACTAAAGCCCATCACCCGCAGTGAGGAAAACTCCAGGGTGCGCTCGCCAATGCTCATACTGGTGGCACTGTAAACTATGGCAAAACCCAGGATTCCACCCATAATCACCATAAAGCCAATGCCAATAATCATTAATCCGATAAACTCATAAAATGCAGCTATTATTTCCTGAATAGACATGATTGACGAAATATTGGGAACCTGACGCAGCCTGGCATTCAGGTTCTCACCGCCATTAATGTAAACACCGGTCATTAAACCTTCATCTAACAACAGTTGATTCATTGATTCAAGATTCATATAGCCATTAATGCCCAACAGCTGATTGACAACACCCTTTACTTTTAGTTCCACATCATCTCGATCCGGAATAAAGCTGGAGACAGTCACAGTATCGCCTGCTTCAACATTGAGCACCCGGGCCAGATTCAACGAGATCAGAATCCCGTCCTCGGGCAGGCTCAGCTTTGCCCCGCTGGGATTGTTAAATGAGTAAAACACCGTGTCAGGCAAAAGGCCGATTATATTAACTACTCTGCTGACCCGTCCATTAGTAAACTCAAATGGAAACTCACTCTTAGGCTCTAAATCAACCGCATCGGTTAACTCAGCCAGCTCGTGCAGAGCACGCATTGGCAGGGGACGACTGAAATTAATGCTGTAATCCATTTTCTGAAACTCACCGTAATGTTTATCAAACATGGCGTCAAAAACATCACCCATATATACCGCAAAAAGCAGCACGCTGTATGACAGGGCAATCCCAAAGGCGATAAACAAAAACCTTTTCTTGCTTCGAAAGGTATTTCTCAGAACTATTTTCCAGCTGAATGAAATCCTCTGCCAAATCTGGGGCAGCCGCTCCAATAATATCCTATTGCCGGTCTGAGGGGCCTCAGGCCGCATTGATTCAGCCGGGGAAATTTTCAATACATTTCTGGCCCCTAAAAGGCCAGAACCAATACAAAAAACAGCGGACAACAGTATCGCAAAAAAAATAAAGCGATAGTAGATAGTAAGCTGCAGCATCGGTATATTAAAGAACTGAACATACGCTTTGGACATTGCACCCGATATCGACATTCCAACAGAAACGCCGATCACGCTCCCCAAAATCCCCAGGCTTAAGGCGTATTTTATATAGTGGGAAATGATCTGAAAATTGGTATATCCAATCGCTTTCAATACCCCAATGGTCATCCGGTCATTTTTAACCATGCGACCGATCATCACAGCCAAAATCGCAGCAGCAACCCCAAGAAAAACTAATGGAACTGAACTGGAGGATTTCTCCAAGCCACTGACCTCTTCGCTGACCATGCGGTTACTGGACTGGTTTTCCTGGGTTATAATGCGCTTGATACCGTACTTGTCTAAATCCTCTTTAAGCTGCTCCTCTAATAGCTCAATATTGGCCTGGGGCGAGGTAGAAATCAGTATTTCGTTATAGTCGTATTGCAGCCCTAAACGGGTTGCCGCAAAATTCTCGCTGACGTATACTACCCCGTATTGTTCAGGGTTGGGCAGCAGGTTTTGCTCATTCTCCATTAAATAGACAAACTCCGGGCTGGCCACAATGCCACTGACTTTAAGTTTGTGTTGACGTCCCCCCGCCTGAAAGGTGAGGTAGTCGCCCGGATTCAGACCTCGGGCCTGGGCAAATTTCTCAATCAGCAATACCTCATCACTGCCCGATGTTAACAGTTGGCCTTTAATCAGGGTAAGGTCATTAATTATCTCCTGCTGGTCAGGCAGGGATATAAGTCTGACTATTACCCGCTCATCTTCATCATCAGTAATAACCGGGGCTTCCAGCACATGCCGGCCCTGGGCATTGAGGATTGTTGATCCGTCAATTAAATTCTCAACGGCAGCAGGCAAAATCTTCACCACCTGCACATTAAAATCCGCAAAATTACTCTCAATATAATATGTATCTACAGTATCAGATAAACTGAGCGACGCAATATTTAAGGCTGTATAAATTAACAGCCCTACCACCAGCACGCCTAAAATAGCCAGGTACTGCCCCCGGGAATTCTTAATCATTCGCCACAGGCGTTTATCAAGTACCTTCATTACCACTCGATCCTATCCGGGTCTAGTGGTTCTGAATTGAGATAGTTTTCCTGAATTCGGCCGCTGCGCATTTTAATGACCCGGTCTGCCATTAACCCGATGGCAGCATTATGGGTAATGACCATTACTGTTTTACCCATTTTACTGTTGATTTTACGCAGTAAGGCCAGTATTTTTTTGCCCGTTTCATAGTCCAGGGCACCGGTAGGCTCATCACATAACAGTATCCGCGGGTTCTTGGCTACTGCTCGGGCTATTGCCACTCGCTGCTGCTCACCGCCACTCAGTTGAGCCGGGAAATGATCTTTTCTTTCATCTAAGCCCACCTCAGCTATCACCTGGTCAATATCCAGCGGATCCTCACAAATCTCTGTAGCCAGCTCAATATTTTCACGGGCAGTAAGATTAGCCATTAAATTATAAAACTGAAACACAAAACCAACATCATGACGGCGATAGCCAGTCAACTGCTGCTCATTGAATTCTGTAACTATTGTATCCTCAATCAGCACCTGCCCTGTTGTAGGAACATCCATTCCCCCTACGATATTCAGCAGGGTGCTCTTACCAGAACCGCTGGGTCCCAGAATAACGACAAGCTCTCCTTCGGTAACCTCAAAACTGACATCCTGCAAGGCCTTAACCTGTACTTCACCCATTTGATAATGCTTGCTTAAATCTACGGCTTTAATTAAGAACTCACCCAACATCATCACCTACCGTATATTTCTCTGGTATTAGTCTTATTTCTTTAGAATACTACCTATTCCTTCAAGTGACGAGAACTTTTATTAAAAGTTGTTATGAGTTTGCTAACGCAAACGGGGTGGAATTGCTGCGCAATTGGTTTGGGCTTTCCTTCGTCAAGCGGGTTGGCTTACTTCGTAAGGTTTCTAGCTGGCTTGCTTTTAGCAAGCATTGGTGGAATTGTCTGGCGATTGTGGGGCAGTTGTTTGGCAATTGTTTTTTTGCATTAGCTGAACGATGGCTGGAACAATTGTGGGGCGATAGGTTGGCAATAGGTTGGCGATTGTTTGTCAGTTGGGTAGTTCAATACTTATACTGTTAGCGCCATTTACCTTTCTATTTACAATTGCTGAATGATAGCTTGAACGGTTGTTTTAACTAAGTTGCTGGCTGACTAATCTAATTTGTTTATATAAAAAAACGTTATATTTGCAACAAAAAGAACCGTCCGAGGCTGCTGAAAAAGTCCGCTCTCTGCGTTATACGGCTCTTTGCGCACTCGGCATACTACCTCGTATAGCCTCCTTTT
>JANQLZ010000031.1 GCA_028280325.1 Bacillota bacterium | reverse complement strand
GGGCTGTAAGCCTAATCTGTGTTTTTTCGTAGTAACACAAATGGCTGCTGATAGTCCTTACGCTGCATAATATCGACATTAACACCATAGATTTTTTTGATATGAGCCGGAGTCAATACCTCTCCAGGGCTGCCGTCTGCAACAATGTGGCCATCTTTTAAGGCTATTATTCGATCGCAATATAATGAAGCCAGGTTTAAGTCATGCATAATGGCGATTATCGACAGGCTCTGCTTTTCTCTCAGCTGCTCTAACACATTAAACATATCAACCTGGTGACGGATATCGAGGTCCGAGGTCGGCTCGTCCATCAGCAGCAGTTTGGCTTCCTGAGCCAGGGCCTGACTGATTATCACTCGCTGTTTTTCTCCGCCGCTAAGCTCCCTGAAGCCACGGTCTCTGAGTTTCCAGATATCTGTATATACCATATATTGTCTAACAGTTTCCAGAGACTGATCTGCATGGGCATAGCGTCCCAGCCTGACAATATCACTCACTTTGTAGTTAAAACTGACCTCGTTACTTTGATTAACAACTGCAATTCTTCTGGCCATCTCTAACTGACTGAGCTGGGCAATATCAGTATCCTCAATCAACACCTGCCCACTCTGCAGCGGCAGCAGCTTGGTAACGACCTTAATAAAGGTTGACTTACCAGCTCCATTCGGCCCAATAATACCTAAACACTCGCCGTAGTCTAAACTGAGATTGAAATCTGTTAATACCGGTCGGCCATAGCCCACAGTTAGATTATTTATTTGAAGATGTTTGTCCATCAAATCACCTGACAATGTTCACTTAACAGCCTGGGCTGCCTTATCGATTCCCAGCTGCAACCTTTTCAGCGACTCTTCCTGTCCTAACAACTCTAAGATATCATAGGCACCGCCAGGAGTAGACTCCTGTCCGGAAACAGCAATTCTCAGCGGCCACAGAATACGCCCTGTTTTTACCCCCAAAGACTTAACAGTAGCCTTCAAGGTGCTTTTGATCAGCGCCACATTCCACGTTTTAAGGCTTAACAATGCCGTATAGGAGTGCCTCATGCTTTCCAGTGCTTCCGGCAGGCCGGTATCAGTCTTGGCGTGGCAGAGCATTTCAACCTGGTAGTCAGGGAGGCTGACTAAAAACTCTATCATCTGCGGAATCTCACTAAAAACCTCCACTCTGCTTTGCAACAACTCAATCACTTTGTCTTCTGCTATGGCTGAGCCCTGCAGGACCTGATCTAAATAAGGCTGGCCATACTCCTTAAACTGCTCCACTGACAGTTGGCGAATATAAACACTATTCATCCAGCGGAGTTTCTTGGTATCAAACACAGCCGGTGACTTGCTCAGGCCGCTTAAGCTAAACTGCTGTTTAAGCTCCTCCAATGAAAATATCTCCTGTTTAGTACCGGGGCTCCAGCCCAACAGGGCGATGTAGTTTATTATAGCTTCAATCAAATAGCCCTTCTGATAGAAGTCACCGAACGAGGCATCACCATGACGTTTGCTTAGTTTTTTGCCAGGCTCACGCATAATCGGCGTAAGATGAACGTAGGTTGGAATCTCCCAACCAAAAGCATCGTACAATAAATTATATTTAGGGGCCGAAGACAAATACTCAGTACCCCGCACAACATGGGTTATGCCCATTAAATGATCATCTACTACGTTGGCAAAATTGTAGGTTGGCATTTTGTCTGCTTTTAACAGAACCTGATCCTCAAGCTCACTGTTTGGTACTGTAATCTCGCCAAACACAGCATCAACAAAGGTGGTGGTTCCGGATTCAGGCATTTTCTGGCGGATGACATAACTCTCGCCTGCTGCAATGCGGCGAGCAGCTTCAGTTGGATTGAGTTCCCGACAATGTCGGTCATAGCGCCAGACACCGGCTGTAATGCTGGATTCACGGGCAGCATTTAACCGTTCCAAGGTACAGAAACACGGGTAGGCGTGACCAGAGTCGACCAGCTGCTGAGCATGTTTGGCATATATCTCTTTTCTTTGGCTTTGAACATAAGGTCCGTAATCGCCACCGACATCAGGCCCTTCGTCGTATTCCAGTCCTGCCAGTTGCATAGTATTGTAAATTACCACCAGAGCATCATCAACATATCGACCCTGGTCAGTATCTTCGATTCTTAAAATAAACTCTCCATTATGTACCCTGGCAATCAAATAGGTGTAAAGCGCTGTGCGCAGGTTGCCAATATGCATATATCCTGTGGGACTGGGGGCAAACCGAGTACGGACTGTGGTCATAAAAATCCTCCTAGTAGTTGGCTATTCGATACCTTTCTGCTGACATTCATAACAAAGGCCATAGAATCTCAACGAATGATCTTTGATTAAAAATTTACTTTCATTAATAATGCGCTCTTCCAGTTTTTCTAATAGGTCATCATTAAACTCAATTATTGTACCACAACTGATACAGAAAAGATGATGATGGTAATGCTGACCATCGTCAACATTGAGTTCATACCTTGCACCTTTATCGCCAAACTCCATTTTATGGACAATTCCTAATTCAACAAAGGTATCTAAGGTTCGATATACAGTTGCAATGCCTAATTCCGGGTAATGCTCATGGGCAATATTGTACAACTCTTCCACACTGAGATGGGCATGACGATATTCAAGCAGTATCTGCAATATTGCCTGTCTTTGACTTGTCAATCTCAGATCATTTTCACGCAACTTATTTTTTATGCTATCTATTATTTTCTCCATAATCGTACCCTGTTAACTGTAGTCTTTCATTACTAAAGCAAATATATCTCGCAGGCCAAAAACGATTGGCCCTACCCCTAAGAAAATTGTCGCCATGGTGTTTATATTTCCGGTAACAGCACCGACAATTAAGATCATAGCACCTATCCCAATAAACCGTATTGGTCTCTTGAGTTCCTGCCTATGTTTTTGATAGAATTCAAGCATTGTTAACCACCTATCTTAAAAAATATTATTTAAAATAAGTTTACCATATTCCTTGCTGAAATAACAAAGCAGTTATGGCTCCCGTTTGACAATCTCGTAAATTATTAGGTAATAAAACAGATTACCCGGCTAAAAAGAAAATACCAAACAACATTCCGCCTAAGATAACAAAAGCCGGATGAATCTTAAGCAGCTGTAGCGCAATAAAGGCAACGGCAGCGATGGCATAAGAGATGGGGGTGCCGATTGATCTAACCCCAATTCTGTAAGTAATCAGAATCAGTAGCACGACCACAATAGGCCTGATTCCTTTTAGTAACCCCTGAACCTGGGGCAGATCTTTAAACCTAAAGAAGAAGCTTATTATCAAGACAACTGCTATCGTTGAAGGCAGAATCATGCCTATTAAACCCACTATTGCACCGATAACACCGCCCTGTTCAAAACCAATGGCAGCTGCCATTTTGGTAGCAATTGGACCTGGCAAACAATTGCCAATGGCGTAAAGATCACCAAACTCCTGGGCTGTCATCCACTTGTAAGTTTGGACAGCTTCTATCTCTAAGAGGGGAATGGATGCCTGTCCCCCACCAAAGCCGAGAATACCTACTCGAAACATTGCCAAAAAAATATCTAATAAGGTTTTTAACATATGCCTTCCTCCTCAACCATAGCATACAGTATACAGGATTACTTTGCGATCAACAAGCTAAGATCCAGATCTCAGATCGCTGCAAAAGGGACAACTTTCTTTTCTTTGAAATCCTATTACCTGCATTTGCTGGTGCCAGATGTCAATAGACAGCAGTCGACTGCTGTAATCTTTTGGATTAATTAAGTACCTGATAGCTTCAGTGGCCTGCAAAGAGCCAGCTATTACAGCCAAAGGTCCAAATACTCCATACTCCTCCGGTTTAGGGATAATAGCTGGGCTGGGGATACTGGGAACCAAGCACCGGTAACACCCCTGGCCCGGCTGGAAAAGAATTACCCGTCCTTCAAAACCTAAAACAGCTCCATGCACCCAAGGAGTGTTTTGCTCAATAGTGAGTTCGTTAATCAGCATTCGGGAGCTAAAATTATCTGTAGCATCAATGATCAGATCAACCCCAGACAATGCTAACCCGGCATTACCCTGATTCAGATAGTGCGGAAAGCTATTTATTTCTATTTCTGAATTGGCCGCCAGTAAAAACTTTCTCGCAGCCACGGCCTTATTGCAGTTCTGGCGCACATCTTCTTCTGAGTATATTTGCTGTCGATGCAGATTGCTGATATTTACAGTATCGCCATCGATCAAGCGCAAAAAACCGATCCCAGCCCGGGCCAGATTATTGGCTACTGAAGATCCTAAAGCTCCGCAGCCGATAACAGCTACTTTGGCCTGCAGCAGTTTCTGTTGACCGTCCTCTCCGACCTGTTTTAAACAAATCTGACGTTGATAACGATTGTTTGACATTTATTCCTCCATTGTTTTATTTTCGGACAAACTCAAATTCATATTTCCCTGTTGATAGCCTCCCAAATCGAGTGTAACATAGTTAAATCCAATTTTTTTCAGTTCGGTAACCACCTCTACCCGGAGCTCCTGGTCAATGATTCTCTCAAAATCATGCTCTTCCAACTCTATCCTGGCTATCTCACCATGATGTCTGACTCGATACTGTCGGAATCCATAAGCAGCCAGAATCTGCTCAGAGCTTTCAACCTGAGTGAGATTGATTTCATTCAGCTCAATTCCATAAGGGATTCTCGAAGCTAAACAGGCAAAAGGAGCTTTGGTAGCAGTTGGGAGATTATAAAGATGTGATAATTGATAGATTTCAGATTTGGACAGATTGGCTTCAGCCAGTGGATGCCATACCCCAAGCTCTTCACAGGCTTTCAGTCCGGGACGATAATCACTGAAATCATCTGTGTTGGTGCCATCAGCGATGATGTATCCTGGAATATCACTGCATTGCTCTTTGATATAGCTAAAAATCACCTTTTTGCAATGATAGCAACGGTGCCGGTCATTCCTTTTGATAAGGTCATATTCCAACAGGGGGATCTCAAAAGTGGCGTGTACTATTTTCAGTTCTCGGGCATAATTAACAGCAAACTCTCCTTCAGAGTTCATATGCAGCGGCGATTTTGCTGTTACTGCCAATATTTTAATATCTGGCGTTCTGCTGGCGACATTGAGCAGGTAAGTACTATCTACTCCGCCTGAAAAAGCAATGATAATATTCTTTTTGTCCTGCAACAGTTTTTGCAGATGCTGCTCTTTATTTATTAATGACATAATCATACCTCCATTATTATTTTACCTTTCCTTGATACAGTAGACAACCGGCTAGCTAACATCGGGCAGGTCCTTAGATTACAGGTCTGAAAAGTTTTAAAGAAGAAAAACGCCTTACAGCGTTGGAGGATACTGAGAAACACTCAAGTGGATTTCGAATATTGCAAAGCTGGGCGAACAATAACTGCCTCAACTGTTTTAGTTAATAACTACCGTTTCCTTAATGCACTCTAAAGCGCGGAGCAGAGAGGTCACTTTGATTCCATATCGGCGTGAAACATTCTGGATATCGCAATCAAAATTAAACATTTGCAGGATATGGCATTCCATCGCAGCTGCCCAAACCGTAGATTTGCTTATTCTGCGGGGATTAGGGTAGGACTTATTGCAGTAGGCATACCATAATTTTCTGCCCACATTTACTAACACCGAGCTATGGTAAGCCTCCAGGTTCTCTTTAATCATTCTGGCGGCAACTATAAACGGCATGGTCACTTTCACCTGGTAGTTATCATCTAGTTGATATATTTTACCATTGCTCTTGATTGCCGAAACCTCAACTACCTGAGGGTCATATTGCTCCAAGATATGATACTTCATATCATCGTAGGTTGATAACATTATCTCCTGAATAATTGATTTCTGCATATCCTTGTCCAGTGCCGGCAAACGACTGATCACCATATTGACGACATCTAAAGTGCCATATCGAATATAGTATTTCATACAGATATATAAAACCTTTTTTTCTGCATCGGAATAGCTGGCCAGATCTCCGTCATAATCATTTTGAATAATATTGATCAAAGGCCAGTCATAATTATAACTGCATACCGAAGCTAAAACTTTGTAATCCTCTATTTGAAGCAGCAATTGATAGTACAGCTCTGCCGGCGATCTGATATCATCCAGTAAAGCGGCCTGCCTCCAGTACAGCTTAATATCTTTTTCCTTGCCTAAAAACAGGGCAGCTACCCCAAGCTGGTAAAGCATCTCGGCGTTGTATTCCCCGCTCCAATAAACATCGCGGAGCCAGTCATAGGCCCGACGGTGCTTGCCGATATTTCCCAGGGTCTGCGTCCATCTTAAAACCTCGTTTAAAGATGCAAATTCTATCTCTCTCATTTTTTCAATAATGGCCTGAACGCGAAGATCATCGCCTTTTTGATAATAGTAAAATATTAAATTACAATAGGCACCGACATTGTTTTTATCCTTAGCCAGCACACTCTGCACATAATCAAGCCCTTTTTGATCTTCCCCTGCTAAAAAACAGATTAAAGTAGTGCGATTCAGCAGCGGAAAACTCTCCCCTTCGCTTGCCAGGGTTTCTTCACAAATGCGCAGCGCCTCATCGTAGGCATGAGTATTAATCATACTAGCCAGCTTTTTTTCAAGGCCAACCATAGTTTTATAGGTGCCCTCGGTGCTGTCGTAATTATCGGCTCCGCCTCTGCTGTCCTCCAGCAGCTTCAGAATATGACGGGCAGCTGTCTCCAGATCGCCATTAGGCTCCAGTTCCAAATATTTTTCCATATATTTATAAACCAAATCAATCTCTTCCGTTTCGGCATAACAGACAGCCAGGTGAAAATAGGCCTCAGAGAAGGATGGATCTCTTTTCAATACCTGATTCTGCCAAATCGAAATAGCCGTGTTATACTCGCCTAGTTCTTCATAAGTTAGGGCTAAATTATAGTAGTTCCAAATATCATCTGGATTATATCTGATAGCTGAGGTCAGCAGCTCGCAGACCCGGCGCAGGTTCCCTCGCTCGTATTCACGCATGGCTCGACTAAAATAAAATTGGGAACTGCGACCAAATGGTACCACTTTACTAACATCCGAGATTCTGTTTTCTCTTATCATTAAATCAGCCCCCTTTTTCTAGTGAATTATAACATAAATTTAAGAAAGTCTAAAGATATCATATTTTTATTTCGTTTTCTTGCATTTTTATTGATAATGTGATACGTTTCCCAATAATGGTTTCAAAAGAGAGGATATGCATATGTTAAATTATAAAGCTCAAATTGCAGAGCTTATCAAAAAGCAGCTTGACGAGATAGAAGTGGAGCAAATCAGCTACGCTATTGAAATACCTCCCAAACCTGAAATGGGAGATTATGCCTTTCCGTGCTTTAAACTAGCTCGTATTCTGCGTCGTTCCCCCCAGCAAATTGCTGCAGAACTGGCTCAAAAAATCAATATGCATCCTTTTTTAAAACGGGTTCAAGCGGCTGGCCCTTATGTTAACTTTTTTTTAAATTATACAACTTTAGCCCAAGATGTATTGAGTTCAGTCTATCTTGGAGGCACTGGTTTTGCCCGCAAGCCTGGAAATGACAAAACTATTGTAATAGATTATTCGTCACCGAATATTGCAAAACCTTTTCATATCGGGCATTTAAGGTCAACTATCATCGGCCAGTCTCTGTACAACATTTATACCTATTTGGGATACAACTGTGTAGGGATAAATCACCTGGGGGACTGGGGCACCCAATTTGGTAAGCAAATCCTGGCTTATAAGCTTTGGGGTGACGATACAGCAATCTCCCAAAACCCAATTAAAGAGTTTGTTAAACTCTATATCCGTTTCCACGACGAAGCTGAGCAAAATCCTGACCTCAATGACCAGGCCAGAGCCTGGTTTAAAAAACTGGAAAATGGAGATCGTGAGGCCAGAGATATCTGGAAGTGGATGGGAGAAGAAAGCCTGAAGGAATTCGCTGTACTTTACGAAAAACTTAATGTTTCTTTTGATCATAATACCGGGGAAAGCTTTTACCTGGATAAGGTTCCTGAAATTGTAGAAATGCTGCAGGCCAAAGGCCTGCTAATTGAAAGCGACGGAGCATATGTAGTTGAATTGGGGGAAGATATGCCTCCCTGTCTCATCATCAAAGCTGACGGTACGACTATTTATACTTCCCGGGATATTGCTGCTGCTTTTTATCGAAAGCGAACTTTTAACTTTGATAAAGCCCTGTATTTAACAGATTACGCTCAGAATTTGCATTTTAAACAGTGGATCAAAGTTATCGAACTAATGGGAATGGATTTTGCCCAGGATTTGATTCATGCTTCTTTTGGCAGAGTTCGCCTGACTGAAGGGCCAATGCAAACCCGCAAAGGAACCTCTATTTTATTAGAGGAACTGCTGAACGAGGCCTACAAGAAAACCCTCAGCATTATTGCCGAACGCAATCCCAATCTACCTGATAGAGAAAAGGTAGCCGAGCAGGTTGCTGTTGGAGCGATTATATTTAACGATCTTTACAATAACAGAATGAGTGACATTGTCTTTAACTGGGAAGAGGTCCTCAATTTTGACGGTGAGACAGGTCCCTATTTACAATATACCTATGCCCGTTCCTGCCGTGTTCTGGAGAAGTGTCCTGTAGATGTTACTGATGATATAGATTATTCAATCCTGGATGAGCCGGAAACCATCAGCCTGATAAAGTCTATTTACCACCTGCCAGAGGTAATAACTAGGGCTGGTGCTGAATACGAGCCTTCAGTACTTAGCAGGCATATCATGCAGATTGCGCGCAACTTTAACAGATTCTATCACAATAATCAGATTATCTGTGAAGACGATGAAAAACTCAAAGCACGACTATTAATGTGTTATGCTGCCAATAAAGTAATAAAAATAGGTTTGGACTTGCTGAATATGCCTTCACCCGAACGTATGTAACCCTCAAACCATTAAGTTACTGTCCAACTGGTGATTATTTATCATGGCTATGACCAGGATTGAGTTTAAAGTAGTAGCACAACACCGCAAAATCAGTCTCATTGTCCAGCTGAGAATCACCGTTTTGATCATATGTAAACACCAACATGGCATTATTGCCTGCGCTGACCCAACTGCTAATATCTGCACTGCTTTTGAGAGGAAAGCCCAATGAGCTGATCTCGATATTTCCTTTATAAATCCTGCTGCTGGAAGCTGCCTTAGGGTACCAAACTGTTACCGCTCCATAACCCGAAGGTGTTATCCAGCTACTGTCTTTTAAATAAACTTTCACCTCTAAGTGGGCAGGGAAATTGCTGTCAACAATTTGGTTTAAGGCATCCTGTTTCAGAACATTTCCATTAACTACATCGATGGCGCCTTCCAGTTTACAGCTGCCTGCCAGCTGGGCTTCCTGCACCTGACAGTAGCTTAATACTGCAGTTCCAATCAATTCCATATCGTTGACCAAAGCCTTTACCCGAGAGTTCTTGACAGATTGGACAGCTATTGGAACAATCCTGATTGAAATTAGGGCAATCAGGGCCACCACTATCAGCAACTCTAAAAAAGTAAAGCCATTTTTTATCTCTTTTTTCATTTTTAATCAAAACCTGTGTAACGTAGTTTCATTTTTATCATTGTACATTAGCATGCTACCGATATCCATATTACACCCCTAAATTAAAGTAGCTGATAGCCTGGATAAGGCACTGAAACAAAAAGCTGATTTAGCAGTTAACTAAATCAGCTCTTGATCTATATCTCGCTCCGCGAGTATCTTAAATTACCCTCAGAGAGAACAGGTTTCTTCCTCTAATCCTTCGTCAAGCAGGTTTTCAATAAATTCAACACTATCTGCCAACATATCAGCACAAATTGGCTTATGGTTATTGGAATCTTTTAAGTCACAACAGTCTTTACTGTCGTATTTTTCACAAAACCAATCACAAAATGCTTTAGCGTACTTTGGTAAATCTTCATTACGAGGTTCGCCGTATTCACGCCCCAGCCAGCGGCCCAGGGTTAATACTGCTCCACCAATAACACCACAGGTAGATCCACATCCTAAACCTCCGCCAAAAACTCCAGCTAGCTTCATCCCGAAGTTAAGCTGGTCTGGGGATAGGTCCTGCTCATTCAATGCTATCCAGATTGCTTCAGCGCAGTTTAAACCTTCTTCGAGGTAAAGCTGGCGAACGCGTTTTTTAGCTTCCATCATAATTCCCCTTTCTTAAACATTTCATATTATAGCACAATGCGTTGTTTATTATAGCAACTCAACTAATAAAATCAACTGCTCCAATCCTTTAGACAACGGCTTAACATCTAAAACTTCATCCAGCCGATGCGCATTTTTGCCGGTGGTCACCCCTACGCAAATAGCTGGCTTGCCGTCACTTAACGGCACGTTGCAGTCTGTACTGCTGGCACCAGCATATTTTGGCAGATTTAAGTACTCCAGAACCGAGGCTGTAGTTTTGACCAGCCGGTGATCTTTAGCAAGTCGTCCGACAGGCCTGTCACCTACTACTTCAATTGTAGCTTGAACCTGTTGTTGCTTAGCTGTATGCTCAATAATCTTTCTCACCTTGGCCTCTACATCTTTCAGCGGCTCTACCTGGATAGATCTCATATCAATTAGCATACTGGCTTCAGAGGCAATGGTATTAATTGAGGTTCCACCCTCGATAACACCCACATTGTAAGATGTCTTGGGTTTATTTGGAACCTTTATTTTAGCAATCTCTGCTATCATAGTACCCAAGGCATGAATAGCACTGGGTACCCCAAAAGCCCCCCAGCTATGACCGCCGCCTGTTTTAGTCATCACCTTTAATCTTCGGCTGCCGATACCGGCATGGACCATTCCCCCTAAGCCGCCATCAACGCCAATGACCATGTCAATTTTATCCTTCAGTGTATTATAAGCTGCTTTCATACCCCGCAGATCTCCCAGACCTTCTTCGCCCACCGTTCCTACCAAATACAGATCTCCATGCTCGATTTCCAGCTCCTGCAGGGCCCGAGCTAACATAATAATGCCGGCTGTACCCGACGAATTGTCTCTGATACCCGGGGCCAACAGCTTGTCTCCCTGACGTTTAACGCTAACATCGGTACCCTCGGGGAAAACTGTGTCAATATGAGCCGCAAACATGATATTGGGTTTACTGTTGCTATTTGCTTTACTCAAGGCAATCACATTTCCGGCCTGATCAATCCTGGCTTCTAATCCATAATCTTGCATTCGCTGACTGACATAGGCAGCCCGTTCCTGCTCTTTAAAACCAGGTGCCGGTATTTCACATACTTTAATTACCTCTTCTGTAAAGTCGTTTTGCAGACTCTGCGCATACTGCTTTATTTCTGACAACCTCTGTTTACTTAAACCTAAAGCCATTATTTTTAAACCTCCTGATACTATTATTAATATAATACGAGATGGGCTGTTAGCTAGTCAATTTTTTGCTAAAAGGATCCCTCGTTCCGCAATCAGCCTGTCTTCCAGCGAATAGTTGAACATATCTTGTTGCTGCCTAGTTGCAAAAAGATATTCAGAAAGGGGATTGTCAGTGAAGTATTTAATAATTCTTTCCAGCCCGGCTGCCACGCCAAAGGGTTCAATGTAGCCCAAAGATGCCAGCTTTCCGGTACTGCAAGTCCTTATTCCTTCACTGGCCAGTGGGATTTTCCAGGGCATTAACTCCCTGCTGACACCGTAGTATTTGAGCTCATGATTCATAATTTCAGCCGCAATCTGGACCAGATCTTGATAGCGATTGAAATGGCTATGACCAGAATTATAGGCCTGACCCAGGGTTTTATTGCGGTTAGCCAGCAGGATACTTATTTGAGCAGCAATATTGCCGGTATATTCACGTTGATTAATACCCCAGCCATAATCTGGCAGCAAAATCTGCTTCCTTTTATCTAGAATTCTTTTGATAAAATACCATTCCCGTGCCTGATAATCATACTCTCCATACACGGCAGGTAATCGCAGGATTGTTGCCGGAAAGCTGTTGGCTGCATGGGCCTGCAGTAGATTGTTCTCGGCCTGAACCTTGTGAAAGCCATAGCTTATTTCAGGGTCATTGACCAGCAAATCACCTTCGTGTATCGGTGATTTAATAGGCTGCCGATAAACAGATCGGGTACTTATCATAATGAAGTGATTTATCCGGCCAGCAAAAGCTTTAATACACTCTTCTGTGTCGGTTCCATTATAGGCAATCATGTCAATGACTGCCTCAAATGACTGACCCTTTGTCAATAAAGCAAGTTCACCACTGATTTTACGATCACCTTTAATTACCTTAACAGCTCCCTCAAATGGATTGGGAGTTTTGCCCCGGTTAAACAGTGTGATCTGATGACCTTCCTGCAATAGCTGAGAAATAACATGTCGTCCGATAAAACGAGTACCGCCAATTAATAATATCTTCATGATTTCCCCCTCTTTTATTTATGTAACGACTATACCACAATATTGCATAAAAATATTGCTGAAGCTAAAAATATAGTTACGCAATAAACACGCGCTAAAATAAAGGATTCATAAAAGCTGCATAGTTAACCAGACAATTGCCATTTTAAAATGCTCAAACGAAGGGATATATATGGAAGAAAGAGAATGGATATCACAAGAAAAAATGTTTTGGTCTAAAGAGGAATGGGATGAGGCTTACAATGATGTCTGTAAGCATAATAATTATCTCTCACTAAATAGCTGTGAAATAATCTATCAGATGATCGGCTTTCTAATGCATGAATACCCAGTGTCTATGTCGCAGCTGCGTGAGGCTAAAGAAAAATACGGGCATCTTTAAGGAATGGCAGCAGCAAAGATGAATATAATGGCTATGTTTCTGCTGTTAATGAGGAGCTGCTTTTGATAATGAGCAGCTCCCAGCAGTTTAAAGCCAGTAAACTTTCGCTGTTTTACTGAAAAAGAGGTCACCCTAGACCAGTCTCAAATGATTAAATCAAATGATCATAACCAGGGAAACTGAACGGAACCAGATATATCCAGCAAAGCTTAGTGTTACACTAATCTTTGCTGGTTTTTTCATCAGATAGGTCTGTTTTCATAATTGTTGTTAAATCAACATAAAATTAGCATATCAGCGCATTATTCGACATATTTCGACATCAAGTTAAAATATATTCTGTAATTTTATGAACTGGGGCAGGACATAGTTCCTGTTTGTTGAAATGGGTACTATTAATCCAGTACGAAAGGGGTGATTTGCTATTGAGGGTAGTATCCAAAATATAATTATAGTTTAATTTATTGATTTGTCAAACTAAACTTTTTATCAGGCGAAAAGCCTTATTTCTGGAGGTGACATTTTGTTTATAGCTTCAGGCCGTGTGTTTACATTTTTTATGCTTATTTTACTAGCTATCATCATCGCTTATTATATTAAACGCAGCCGCGAAGGTTATGTTCCGACAATTCGACCCATTGCAGGATTAGACGCCATTGAGGAAGCTGTAGGGCGCGCAACTGAAATGGGCAGACCAGTTCATTACACTCCCGGAATTGGAGCCTTAAATGGCGCCACTGCCGCGATGACCTTTGCTGGTCTAGAGATTCTGTCAGTTGTCGCTAGAACTATTGCCCGTTATGGGGCCAATCTAATCGTTACAATCCGTCAACCTACGGTGCTGCCCTTAGCTGAAGAGGTGGTTAAGCAGGCCTATATGGCCGAAGGTGCGATCGAATTATACAATCCTGACACAGTTCGCTATCTGTCTCAGGAGCAATTTGCCTATGCTGCCGGGGTGTTGGGGTTGCTGCATCGAGAAAAAGCAGCAGCCAATATTCTACTGGGAGCTTTCTGGGCCGAATCACTGGTCGTCGCTGAAACCGGAAACAGCATTGGGGCAATTCAGATTGCTGGAACAGCCAGGCTTACCCAGATACCATTCTTTGCCGCTGCCTGTGATTACGTGCTGATTGGTGAAGAACTGTATGCTGCGAGTGCTATCTGCTCCAAGAACCCCATTAAACTGGGCAGTATTGCTGGACAAGACATTGGTAAAATAATAGCAGTGGGTTTACTGGTTTGCGGTGCGCTTTTGGAAACCGTAGGTATTAGCTGGCTCACTCAGTTATTGGTAAAGTAGAAGGGGGCTTATCATGAAATCATCAACTCCTGTAATTGTCCTAACCTTTATTGTCGGCATCTTAATAATTGCTGAGTTCTTTCTCCCGGGCCTAAATCTAGCCAATGCTTCGAATGAAGTTCAAAACTGGGGTGTTGTTATTGCGGCATTCGCCTTAGGTCTGGCTGCTGTTAATTTGGTTAGAATTCATGGCAGAAGGATTATTCTCCGCCGTAGTGAATGGTGGAACTCAGCCCTGCTGTTGTTCTTCCTGTTCTATATGATCGTCGTCGGAATAATTGCCGGAACAGACTATATCGCTTACGAGTTTGCCTTTCAGAATGTCATGACGCCGTTAGGCGCTACCATGTATGCCATGCTGTCTTTCTGGATCGCTTCTGCTGCCTATCGGGCCTTTGTGGCCAGGTCGATAGAGGCCTCCATATTATTGATCAGCGCTGCCATAGTGATGCTGGGCAATGCTCCAATCGGGGAGGCCATCTGGGCCAGATTCCCGGCTCTGGGCTCCTGGATAATGGATATTCCTAATACAGCTGCAATGCGGGGTATTATGATCGGTGCAGCCATCGGTGCTATTGCTTTAGGCATCCGAGTTATGGTCGGCATTGAACGTGGTTACCTCGGTGGCGGCAATGAATAGCTAAAAGGGGGGCTATAAATGTTAACAAAACTTCAAAATATTGATAAACGAATAATTTATATTTTAGTACTCTTGGCTATTATCATTCCATTAGTCAGTCCCATGGGGATTCCGTTCTCCATTAACGCCACAACTCAGGCTGTCTTTGATAAAATTGATTCACTGCCCGACGGTTCAACTATAGCCATTGGCATTGATTATTCACCTGGAGCTGCTCCGCAGATTCATCCTCAGGCCAAGGCAGTACTAAATCATCTGTTTTACAGTAAAAATGTTAAAATACTGTTTACTTCGATTGCCACAACCGGGCCAATGTTTACCAATCAACTGCTCGATGAGATAGCAGGCCACGATAAAGTTTATGGCACTGACTATATTCATTTAGGCTATCTTCCTGGTGTGGAAACAGCCATCTCTGCCTTTGCTAAGGATTTCTACAAGGCATTTCCAGTAGATGAAACCGGTGGAAACATCGCTGACTTTCCGATAATGAAAGATGTCAAGTCGGCTGCTGATCTGGATGCAATGCTTGTTTTCACGGCCAGCGAACCCAGTCAGTATGTCCGGCAGATTCAGGGTGCTTACGGGGTGCCGTTAGCTGTCGGCATCAACAGTGTTATCGTGTCGACCAACATGCCCTATGTCAATTCTGGTCAGATGTTTGGCTTAATGAACGGGTTGCGTGGGGCAGCTGAATACGAGGTACTCAGTGAAAGGCCATCTGAAGCAACTGCCTCAATGGATGCACTTTCTTTTACTCATATGATAGTGTTGGCCTTTATCATCATCGGGAATATTTCCTGGTTCGGTACAAGAAAAGATAAGGAGGGGGTATAATGTTAGGCACTGTTGGTACATGGCTGGCGGCCATTGGTACGTTAGCAATGATGTCATTCGCTTGGCGCGAAAACCCATTTTACAGAGCTTTCGAGCATATCTACATTGGCATAGGTGCCGGGCATGCTACCGTTATGGGTTGGCAAAATATCCAAAGCAACTTAATCAGACCTTTGCAGGTAGACAGACATTTCCTGTCGCTTGTGCCACTTGTTTTGGGCCTGTTGCTGTACACCAGGTTTATTAAAGGGCAAGCCTATTTATCAAGATATCCTATCGCCGTTCTGGTAGGTGTAGGTACCGGCCTGACCTTACGGGGCACCGTCGGATCTCAGCTTGTTGAACAGGTCAAAGCCACTATGATACCCTTGAACAATATCAACAATATTATACTTGTTTTGGGTACTACAGCAACGGTTCTGTTCTTCTATTTTACCGCTAAGAAAAGCAATAAAGCTATGGGGGTCACCTCCAAAATCGGGCGTTATATCATGATGATCGCCTTTGGAGCTACCTTCGGTAATGCGGTAATGGGCCGGATGAGTATGATGATCGGCCGTGTTACGTTCCTGCTCAGAGATTGGCTAAGTATTTTATAGTTAAACGATTTGCTAAGGCTAATCGTTACCTATTTAATATACAATAATAAAATCATATAAAAATAGGAGCTTGCTGGTGCAATTACAGCAGGTTCCTATTAATTTTTTATTAAATATTTAATATTTTTTGTTTTTGGAGAATAGCTATTTTTTGTTGTTCTGTTTCTGCATCCTGACAATGTCTGACTGCAGTTTTTCAGCCTGACTCTCAAATGAAGCTCTATTGTCAGCCATCATCTGCTGATAATCCTCAGCAATACCGGGGTCTACTTCTTGCAGGCGCTGATACGCTTTATGGCCATTATCCTGCGCCGCCTTACAGTCCGGGCGACAGGGCACAAAATCTGCCGTATAATATGCCCATAATTCAGGCTTTTTGGTTTTGGCTGCTGAATAATAGTCAATGGTCCCACGCATCAAAGGATTGTCTCCTTTAGCACGATCATTGAGAAAGGCATTAATACAGCATTCCGGATACCCGGTAAGCTTGCCAATTTCCTCAACATAACGTGGATTTAACTCCTCGGGATACAACAAAATTTGAACCGGAGTCTTTTCTGTGAAGGAATCCTTGCTGTCTTTTTTAATAATTGCTCTAAACTGCATTAAGCGCTCTATCTCTTCTTTTCTTTCCGGGTCAGGAAACAGCAACATCTCCCGAATACTGGGTCTAATCTCATATTCAATACCGATTAAACCGATAATCCTGCCCCACGAAATCAGGCGTAAATACTCTTCATTGGCGTATACATTTTCATTAAAGATCTTTTTTAAGATCTGCTGCTTATGTTTAATGGCTTTTTCAACCAATTTACGGGGAGACAAGGCCAGCTTACGCCAGGAAAATTTATTCTCGTACTCGGTGACTTTTTCCTGATATTGCTGATTGATTCTTTCCGCCATTTCCTTACCTTGTTTTAAATCGCTGGGGATAGTTATTGAGCTGCAGCCCTTTATTCCGATTTTACTTAACAGCATATTTTCAATAATCAGCTTTTTAGATATTATATCTTCTTCTTGATATAATTTGGCAACAGATTTTTTATCCATAGCTTTACCCCTTTAATTAACTTTACCTATACTTTCAACAAGCAGGTCGGCAATTCCTTCCTGCAAAAACAAAGAAAACAGCCTGCTCAATTTTAACTGAATCTTAAAAATTTATAATAAATTTCTTATAAAGTTAAAATAGCAAGCTATTTTCTTGATATTTTTTTATTAGTTTTATTACAGTAAAGCTTTGTACTTATTCACAGTACTGATTCATTCAGAGTAGCATTTACTATCCAAGCAGGCCCAGCCATTCGCCCAGTAGAAATTGAACCCGCCCGATCATCAAGCTCATTCGCCCCATTACTGCGTTACCAAATAACGCACCAAAGGCGATCATCATAATATAGCGGCCAATTCTACTGCTGGTATTGAATAGGGCGTTGGTGTTCTTCCGGGTAAAGTAAAAGAACATTAAAACAGAGAGTACACCCAGCACAATAATTATATTGTTAATGCTGGTCAACGGAACTAATGTTGCTCTGATTTGGTTAACTATCTGAGCCCCGATGGTACCTTTAATGGTTAAGCCTACACCTATTCCCACTAATATTGACATCGGATAACGAGAGAGCCAGATCTTGCCTTTAAAGAAACGGGCATATAATAACAGCCCCACCAGTAAAGGAATCAGTTTAATGTAGTCCCCACTTTCAGCAATTGGGGTAAAGGCTTTAGTCTGTAGTGATTCCCAACCCATTACTACGGAATGAGCCGCGCCAATTCCAACGTACACGTGCTCTACAAAGCGGTAAAAAGGATTTTCTTTAATGGCAAAAGACATTAATCCCAAGGTGCCGATGGCAGCAAGCCATGTTCCTATCATAATTTCTTACCCCCTTACTTCTTCTTCCGGTCAGGATCAGCAAAGTATGCGATGTTCCCCAGCAGAATAAAGATAATTACAGTCAGATGTGAGAAAGATAGTGAATCCATAGATGCTGTTGCAGAGCCAGGTTCTTTCATCATCATCTCGTATTCAGCCGCACCGCGCAAACCGTTCAGGTAGCCTTTCATTTGCCCAGCATTGTAATAGGGAATGTTCCCCGCTACAGATACTGAGTTCATACAAACCGCAAACGGGGTTCCGTATACGGTGACAATCTGTCGGACATGCTCTGGAACACCTGGAGTACCGGTACCAAAGGAGATCATTAGATCTACATCTGCGGCAGATTTAATGTCTCTCATCATTGGAATATCACCAATGCTGTTACCATGCCGATCTCGGGGATAGGCCTGATGCATATCCTTGCCAAAGGCTGAGATCGCTGTTTCCGCCCCGGCAACATATCCTAATGAGACGTAATCTTCACCGTAAACCTTGTCATGAGTGCCTTCCATTTCGCCTAAAAACTTATCGGCGAACAGTGGACCAGAGGGCCAAAAAGCTACATTAATAATCTTAACGCCTTCCTTAGAATAAGCATGCTTCATCACTGCTCTGGCCTGGGGATCAAGCTGAGCCTGCCCACTGGGAGAGTAGTCAAACGAGAGTACCAACACGTCCCCCGGCTTTAAGGCGTCAACCAGATCATATACTTTTTGAGAAGACTCATTTATTCCAAATGGCAGACCAATCGGTTGCAGCATCGGGACAGCCAGAGCCAGGAATACGAGTAAGTATATAATACGTCGATCAATGTTTTGTAATGTTTTCACTTGTCACGACCTCCTTCTACTCGTCACTGCCGCCCAGGTGACCACGCTCTATGCCCATCAGGATACGCAGACCCAAAGCTATTGCTCCAATACCGCCACCGATCATGATACCGCGCTGCGCAGCCATGTTGGGGACATCCATGATCCAGGTTTTTATACTGGGGAAGGCAGACCAGATCGATTCACCAATTGGCGCATTACCTAACATTACTACTGTGGCAGCTACTAACAGAATGGCTGAGTCAATGGAGCGGGCGGTAAAGGCCCGGTAAGCGGCCGAAGCAATCCAAAACGCCAATAACGCGTACATGGTTGCTCCCAGTGGGGTCATGATGTTGTTAAAACCAAAGTTATAAACCTCACCGGTTGACCTATTAACTAAACCAATAGCAGTCTGAACAAACATGACCGTCAAAAGAGCTACTGAATTGTACCACTCTCCCCGCCGCAGTCTAATACGTCGGGAGTGAATTCGAATCAGATTGACAGCTGCTAACGCTAATGCTAATGAGGCAATTATTGTGCCCCAGTTTTGAATCTCAGTTGATGCTGCACTGATAAAGTCGATTGCAAAGAATGCATCAATGATGATGATCAGGGCAAATACAAAAGTGATAGCTATCATTAATCCTTGTGATTTCATGTGCTGGCCTCCTTCCTATTTACCCATCAGATCAACTAAGAAATTACTGCCAGCCGTTGCTCCTAATATACCTATTACTAAAAGAATAATAGCATATAGTTTAGCAATATCTTGTCCGGCAATACTACCTAGCTTGATTGGGTTACCAGAAGCAATAGCACCAGCGGCGTATAATTCCTCGCCGATTAAAACATAGTCACAGGCTGCGACAAAGAACGGCACCTGAGTGATATTCGCTGAACCGGCAATCTGAATCGCCCCGGCATGGAAACCCGCCTCAGCAACCATTAAAGACTCAGCCCAGAATCCGCCTAACAGAATACTGGCAGCGGCTTTTTCACGCTGAATAATCCCCATTACTGCCGCAGCATAGGCAAACTGCTGACTGGACAAATACTGGACACATTCTGGTTCATAAGCCTCAATGGCTCCCTCAGCCATATAAGCCTGCCGAACGATTTCTTCGGCTAAAGGCAAAACTATCGCTACCCGAATCGACACAAATAATCTGGCCCCATAGCGAGCTACCAACTTGGCGACCATGCCCAAGGTTTCCAGTCCAGCAAAGGTTTGCGCTGCAGTTACCCCATCAAGGCCGGCAATGCCAGGACTAAAATGAACTAAACGCCCCATTTCTGTCGCTCGACCTACGGCTTCTTCAATAGCTTCTAGACCTGCAATCTTTCTTATCACATAAGTTGTTCCATTTCTAGCCTTTTGTATATAATAGATTATGCCAATACAGACTATTAAAAGAGACACAAATTGAAAAACAACTCCTGTTTTCACGCTATTAATTCACCTCCATAGTATTACGCTTACTAATATTGACAAATTTTCTCATATACCACCTCCATTATCAGGGCTATGACCTTGGTGTAAAATAACATCATTTACTGTAATGCTATTCTGAAGTTGATCTTTTAATGACAAATCAAATACTGTTTAAACTAAAAAAAAGCTTTTCCAAATCGAAAAGCCTTTGCGGTGTAGACTGTTGAGAGTAATCGCCAATAGTACTGTATCTAATATCAAACATCAGAGACCTGACCATATAACATGGTCAGGTCTCTAAAATTAACAACTAAGTTTTTTACCCTAACAAACCTAACCAATCTCCGAGCAAGAACTGAACTCGACCGATCATTAAGCTCATTCGGCCCATTACGGCGTTGCCAAATAACGCACCAAAAGCGATCATCATTACATAGCGTCCGATTCTACTACTCGTATTGAACAAGGGATTGGTATTCTTGCGAGTAAAGTAGAAGAACATCAATACAGTCAATACACCCAGCACAATAATAATATTATTAATGCTGTTTAACGGAACTAGAGTTGCTCTGACCTGGTTAATGATCTGGGCACCAATAGTACCTTTAATGGTTAAACCGGTTCCGATACCTACCAGCATGGCCAGCGGGTAACGAGACAGCCACATCTGCCCTTTAAAGAAACGGGCAAACAGTAACAAACCAACAATCAATGGTATAATTTTAATATAATCTGCGCTCTCAACCATCGGAGTAATGGCCTTGGTCTGTAGTGATTCCCAACCCATTACTACGGAGTGAGCCGCGCCAATACCTACATATACGTGTTCTACAAATCGGTAAAAAGGATTTTCTTTAATGGCAAAAGACATTAATCCCAAAGTACCAATGGCAGCAAGCCAGGTTCCTATCATAATTTCTTACCCCCTACTTCTTCTTCCGATCAGGATCAGCAAAGTATGCGATGTTCCCGATGAGAATAAAGATAATTACGGTCAGATGTGAGAAAGATAATGAATCCATAGATGCTGTTGCTGAACCTGCTTCACCCATCATCTTTTCATATTCAGCTGCACCGCGCAAACCGTTCAGGTAGCCTTTCATTTGCCCGGCATTATAATAGGGAATGTTTCCGGCTACAGATACTGAGTTCATACAAACTGCAAACGGGGTCCCGTACACTGTTACAACCTGGCGGACATGCTCCGGAACACCAGGGGTACCGGTACCAAAGGAGATCATTAGATCTACATCGGCTGCAGATTTAATATCCTTCATCATCGGAATATCACTCATGCTATTGCCATGACGGTCTCGGGGATAAGCCAAATGCATATCCTTAGCAAAGGCCGAAATCGCTGTTTCCGCTCCGGCAACATATCCTAATGATACGTAATCTTCACCGTAAACCTTGTCATGGGTGCCTTCCATTTCGCCTAAAAACTTATCGGCAAACAGTGGGCCAGAGGGCCAAAAGGCCACATTAATAATCTTAACGCCTTCCTTACCATAGGCATGCTTCATTACTGCTCTGGCCTGAGGGTCAAGCTGAGCCTGTCCACTGGGAGAGTAGTCAAAAGACAATACCAGTACATCTCCTGGCTTTAAGGCTTCAACCAGGTCATAGACCTTCTGAGAAGACTCGTTGATTGAAAATGGCAACCCGATTGGCTGCAGCATCGGAATAGCCAGCGCCAAAAATACGAGTAAATATATAATACGTCGATCAACGTTTTGTAATACTTTCACTTGTCACGACCTCCTTCTACTCTTCGCCGCCGCCGCCAAGGTGACCGCGCTCAATACCCATCAGGATACGCAGACCCAAAGCTATAGCACCGATTCCGCCGCCGATCATGATACCGCGCTGGGCAGCCATGTTGGGTACATCCATAATCCAGGTCTTCATGCCCGGGAAGGCAGACCAGATTGATTCACCAATTGGCGCATTACCTAACATTACTACAGTTGCAGCTACTAACAAAATAGCTGAGTCAATGGAGCGAGCGGTAAAGGCCCGGTAAGCTGCCGAAGCAATCCAAAACGCCAACAAAGCGTACATGGTTGCTCCCAATGGGGTCATGATGTTATTAAAACCAAAGTTATAGATATCTCCGGTAGAGGTATCAAACAGACCAATAGCTGTTTGAACAAACATAATCAACAACAGAGCTACAGAGTTATACCATTCACCTCGGCGCAGCATAATCCGACGAGAATGGACACGAATCAGGTTGACTGCTGCTAACGCTAACGCTATCGAAGCAATTATTGTACCCCAGTTCTGAATCTCAGTTGACGCTGCGCTAATAAAATCTACTGCAAAGAATGCATCTAAAATAATTATAATTGCAAATAAAAAAGTTAATGCTATCATTAATCCTTGTGATTTCATTGTTTATCTGGCTCCCTTCCTACTTAATCATTAAATCGTATAGGAAATCACTGCCAGCCGAAGCGGCTAATACACCTATAACCAAGAGTATCATGGCGTATAACTTACTGATATCCTGACCGGCAATACTACCCAGCTTAACCGGGTTACCAGAAGCAATAGCACCAGCGGCATATAATTCTTCACCGATTAGCACGTAGTCGCAGGCTGCGACAAAGAACGGCACCTGTGTGATATTCGCTGAACCGGCAATTTGAATCGCCCCGGCATGGAAACCAGCCTCAGCTATCATCAAAGACTCGGCCCAGAATCCGCCTAACAAAATATTGGCAGCTGCTTTTTCACGCTGAATAATTCCCATTACCGCTGCGGCATAAGCAAACTGCTGACTTGATAAATACTGCACACAATCTTCGTCATAAGCCTCAATAGCTCCCTCAGCCATATAGGCCTGACGAACTACTTCTTCTGCCAATGGTAAAACGATAGGCTGTCGAATAGATACAAAAATTTTTGCACCGTAACGAGCTACTAATTTGGATACCATTCCCAAAGTCTCCAGGCCGGCAAAGGTTTGCGCTGCAGTTACCCCGTTTAGACCGGCAATACCAGGACTGAAATGAACCATTCTACCCATCTCCGTTGCTCGACCTACAGCTTCTTCTATAGCTTCCAAACCCGCTATTGTTCTGATCTGATTAGTTGTACCACTTCGAGCCTTTTGAATAAAAAATATGATTGCTCCAGCTACGATGAGTAAAGAAAAAAATTGGAACATTACTCCAGACTTCATAAGTGAGTTCACCTCCTGAAATTTTACACTTTTCTTACAGTTTTCACACTTAAATTGGTTGAATATTTTTTTTAATCGTCCCCCCTTTATATTTGTCTGGCAACCTTAATTCGACACGAAAGTTCAATATCCTTTTTTGTGTCCAAATATTTTAACAATTTAAAATATTTCAGTAAATCAAAATATTGCTAATTGAAAGTGTAGATTTTTCTTGTTAATATAATATATTTTATAATAACTTTAATTTTAAATAGATACTTTATTATCTTTTTTGATAAAGATTGGAAATTAAAATTTTATATTTAAAATAAAAAAACACCCCATCTTTTAGATGGAGTGCTTTATATTAGCTATCCTAACAAACCCAACCAATCACCGAGCAAGAACTGAACTCGACCGATCATTAAGCTCATACGGCCCATTACGGCATTACCAAATAATGCGCCAAAAGCGATCATCATTACATAGCGTCCAATTCTACTACTGGTATTAAACAATGGATTGGTATTCTTACGGGTAAAGTAGAAGAACATCAATACAGTCAGTACACCCAGCACAATAATTATATTGTTAATGCTGGTAAACGGAATTAAAGTTGCTCTGACCTGATTGACAATCTGGGCACCAATCGTACCCTTAATCGTCAAACCGGTTCCGATACCTACCAGTATTGCCAGCGGGTAACGCGACAGCCACATCTGCCCCTTAAAGAAGCGGGCATATAACAACAGTCCAACCAATAAAGGAATCAGCTTAATATAGTCCCCACTTTCAGAGATAGGGGTAATCGCCTTGGTCTGCAGCGACTCCCAGCCCATTACTACGGAATGGGCTGTTCCAATTCCAACATACACGTGTTCTACAAAGCGGTAAAACGGATTTTCTTTAATGGCAAAAGACATTAATCCCAGGGTGCCAATGGCAGCAAGCCAGGTTCCTATCATAATTTCTTACCCCCTACTTCTTCTTCCGATCAGGATCGGCAAAGTATGCGATGTTCCCGATGAGAATAAAGATAATTACGGTCAGATGTGAGAAAGATAATGAGTCCATTGATGCTGTTGCTGAGCCAGGTTCTTTCATCATCATTTCGTATTCAGCAGCACCACGTAACCCGTTCAGGTAGCCTTTCATCTGTCCGGCATTGTAATAGGGAATGTTTCCGGCTACAGATACTGAGTTCATGCAAACTGCAAACGGGGTTCCGTATACGGTGACAATCTGCCGGACATGCTCCGGAGTTCCGGGAGTACCGGTACCAAAGGAGATCATTAGATCTACATCTGCGGCAGATTTAATATTCTTCATCATTGGAATATCAGCGATACTGTTACCATGACGGTCGCGGGGATAAGCCAGATGCATATCCTTGCCAAAGGCAGAGATCGCTGTTTCACCACCAGCTACATACCCTAATGAAACGTAATCATCACCGTAAACCTTGTCATGGGTGCCTTCCATTTCTCCTAAAAACTTATCGGCAAACAACGGTCCTGAGGCCCAAAAGGCCACGTTAATAATCTTAACGCCTTCTTTTGAATAGGCATGTTTCATTACTGCTCTGGCCTGGGGGTCAAGCTGAGCCTGTCCACTGGGAGAATAATCAAAAGACAACACCAGCACATCTCCTGGCTTTAAGGCGTCAACCAGGTCATACACCTTCTGAGAAGATTCGTTGATGCCAAATGGCAGCCCGATTGGCTGCAGCATCGGAATAGCCAGAGCCAAAAATACGAGTAAATATATAATACGTCGATCAACGTTTTGCAATGCTTTCACTTGTCACGACCTCCTTCTACTCTTCGCTGCCGCCGCCAAGGTGACCGCGCTCAATACCCATCAGGATACGCAGACCCAAAGCTATAGCACCGATTCCGCCACCTATCATGATACCGCGCTGAGCAGCCATGTTGGGTACATCCATGATCCAGGTCTTCATGCTCGGGAAGGCAGACCAGATTGATTCACCAATCGGCGCATTACCTAACATTACTACTGTTGCAGCTACCAACAGAATAGCTGAGTCAATGGAGCGGGCAGTAAAGGCCCGGTAGGCAGCCGAAGCAATCCAGAACGCCAGTAACGCATACATGGTTGCTCCCAACGGGGTCATAATGTGGTTAAAACCAAAGTTATAGACATCTCCGGTAGAGGTATCAAACAGACCAATAGCTGTTTGAACAAACATAATCAACAACAGCGCTACAGAGTTATACCATTCACCTCGACGCAACATAATTCGGCGAGAGTGAACACGAATCAGGTTGACTGCTGCTAACGCTAATGCTATTGAGGCAATTATTGTGCCCCAGTTCTGAATCTCAGTTGACGCTGCGCTAATAAAATCTACTGCAAAGAATGCATCTAAAATAATTATAATTGCGAATATAAAAGTTAATGCTATCATTAATCCTTGTGATTTCATGATCTGA
>JANQLZ010000024.1 GCA_028280325.1 Bacillota bacterium | reverse complement strand
TAGAATTTACTTTAAGTGTTTTCCAGTAACCTGGGACTCTTAGCTGACCTTCAACAGACCGCTTCCGACTTGGTCGTCCGTGACCCTGCGTCGCTTTCGCAACGTCGTGTTGCTCATTTCTGTTGAAGCTCAATTACTCACCTCATTACATCATTTTCCTCGTTCAATCAGTTACTTATGTGGATTATTGCCTCTCTTATTGCTTGCAATTTATGTTACGTTATAAGTCTTTTTAAAAACAGTAAACTCTTCCTGGATGTGGTCTAATAGTAATATATAAAATTGATGTTTCTGTTAATGTGACAGCTTTAGTACTTAATTTAAGACAGTTGCAGCAGTTTCTCCGCATTTTTACGGAGGATATGATCTCTGGCAATCGGATCATTTTCAGTGGCAATCAACACCCTTGACAGGGTGATGGCCTGCGGCAGCGCTGGCCAGTCTGAGCCGAATAATAATCTTTCATATCCAACTTCGTCCATCAGGTAGCGAATACTGTCTGCAGATTGACAGGAAAGTTCAGCATAACTGCCAGGGTGTTTTTTAAGGTATTTAGCTACCAACTTGTATTCAGCGATACCACTGTGTCCAAATACAAACTTGAAATCAGCAGGTAGCTGCTGTAACAGCTCGCCATATAGTTCAACCCTTGTTGATTTCAACAGCTTCCACATCAGGTTAGAGGCGTTTTTCTGTTTTATATGGGTTAAAGAGCCGGTATGGAGCAGTACTGGAAATTGAGCCTGGTAACACTCCTTAAACAATTCGACAAGTGGTTTGTAATCTCCCTTTAACTCCAGATCTGATACCTTCAGTTTTAAACCCTGCGCCCCTAATTTTCGGTACTTGGCAATTTTTTCTTTCATGAGCGGGTCAAGCGGATGTACCGAGCAAAACGGAATAAACCTGTTTGGATAATCCTTAGCTAATTTTAATGCTTCCAGCGAACGGTCACATTTTTTAGTGCTTATCGGCAGGACGACACTTCTGTTAATCATATTTTCCTTTTGAGACCTAAAGCAATTTTCGTAAGTTCCTCCCTGAACCATATCCTTAAAAATGTTATACCCTTCCATAGAAAACTTAATAATAGGAATTAACCCTTTCTTCTTCTCATTGGGATCAATTTTTGTCCAATAAGGTACTGATAGATCCATTTTTTCAATGCTGGGCAATGTCAGATACTTGACCCTGTTTCCTTTAGTATGGGGATCAACAATTTTTACCGGGATTACATTGGACATATGAGTATGAAAATCAAGGATATTAAGTTGATGATCATAATCAATGACAAAATCACCGTGCTCGTTCAGCTTTAGATATTTTTCCTTTTTGACAAACTCCTGCTTTGTCATCATTTTAATCAACCTTTCTCTATAAAATTTACTTACCTCATACCTGATATTATTATTTCAAGAATATCTGCAATAAAATCTCTGATACTTTGTTTTCTGTAGGGCTGATAGTGTTCAAGGCTCACTATACTCAAGGTTATAATATAGGCAGCATGTTTGGTATTTAGGTCAGCTTTTAATTCACCTTTGGCTACATAGCTTTTAATAACATCTTCCAGCAGGTCAATGCTTTTGGGGATCTCATTTTTCAGGATTTCCCTGCGCAATTCCTGAGAACACTCATTGACAAATCGTTCTTTCAAGGCCACCAGCTTGATATCTAAAGATTCAAATGTTTGGGCCTGGTCAAAGATTTGAATAACACATTCTTTAAAGCTCAACTGATGCTTATTCAGGTCGATCTGATCCAAATAAAGCTTTTTCCGATCGCCAATGTGAGCAAAAATATACTTGTATAAATCGTCCTTGTTCTTGAAATATTGATAAAAACTTCCTTTGGGTATTCCAGCGCCCTTCACAATACTGTCAATAGTAACTTTACGATAATGATCTTTGGCAAACTCTGTTACTGCTGAGTCAATTATTCTCTTTTTCTTTTCATCCGATAAGTTGAAGAATGTAGACTTGGGCATAATCCTATCCTTTCCTGACCAACTCTTTTGTTTCCTGGTCGATCCATCTCTTAACTTCGATAACGTATAAAACTGTTACACCCCAATAAACTGGATTATTGAGGCCAGCTGTCAGGTCTTGGCCAATACCCATTAAATAGAACTCAATGAGGTGAATCACACTGTAGAATGCAAAAATAAAAGTCAGGTACCTGGTTCTCGAGTCCAGGGCGATCATGGCGAAAATACCGATCACACTGCCAACTATCAAGCCTAAACTCAAGACACTTATATCATTAACCAATTGCCAGATAATTACTGACAATCCCAGGTAGATTAGCGTACCAAGTACGTAAACAGCAGTTTTCTTCTTTGCAGAAGCCTTAACGTTTAGATATCGGTAAAAATTTAGCCAGGCAACAATCAGAAATACCATTGATATGGCTTTCAGTGAACTCATGACAATCAACCAGGTGCTGTCAGACAGGTCAGTAACACCAATCTCGATCAGATTAGGGTGTTTCAAAAAATACAAAATACCCATTAGAAAAGATACGGCAACAGCTGAGTAGGTTAAGCCAAAATAGAGCTGAAACCTTTTAAAATTCTTGGAAACTGCATAATTGGATTTCCGAAAGCCATTAAAGGCAATAATACTGGCCGCAGAAAACAGGATAAATTCCACGCACATGTCAACCAACCCTGTTCTTGAAACAGATCTCAGCAGCAGGTAGCCAATGGCAGTAACTGAAACTGCCAGCAGAATATTTCGGGAATAATTAATCTTTAGGTCTCTCATAATCCACCTCCAGCAGTATTCTATTATATGACTATTAGTCATATGACTTGCAGTCATAATATCTCATTCAGCTGATTTTGTCAAGACCATTTGGCAGGGCACCCCGGGATGGAAGTATCCTGATTTTTATTGTCACCCCGGTTATCAGGGGGGAGCGGTTATAAAGAGATCCCGAAGGCAAGACAGCAAGTTTTGTTAAGACTTAATTGCAGAGATCATCTATAATCAAGATAAACTGTATAATAACCAATAGGCTGGCCTGTTCGGCTTGTCTGTTAGTGTTTGAATTTTATAAGCTAAAGGTGGTCAGGGCAGTGGCAATTATAAAACTTAGTACAGAAAGAATTACCAGTATGGAAGTTGATCAGAATAATCTTTATGTGGCAAGTGGCAAAAAAATATATGTCTGCAATAAAGCTGATTTTCAATGCCACCAGGTTATTGATGTCAGGGAGAAAGGGGTTCAACTGACTATTGACAGCAATCATATTTACTGCACAGGCAGCTATCATTTTTACGTTTATGATAAATTCTCGTATCAATTGCTGTACAAATGCAGGTATGGTCAGGATATCAGTTCCGACCTAAGAAGGCCAATCAATGACAAAAAGTATGTATATTTTCCAATCAGAAACGGGGCTCTGGTAGTAGTCTGTAAAAATGATTTTAATAATGCCAGGATTCTTCGTAAACATAACGGAACAATTTGGGGCATGGATGACGATGAACAGTTCTTATATACCGGTTCAGTTGATAAAACTGTTATGGTCTGGGAAAAAGACTCTTTTAAAGTGGTCAAGGTGTTGCAGGGCCATAAAAAGAATGTCCAGAGAGTACGTGTCAGTAATCAGTATATTATTTCAGCTGCTACTGATTTGTCTATTCTGGTTTGGGATAAAACCAGCAGAGAGTTGGTAGTGCGACTCAGTAAGGCCCATAAGCGGGCAATTAATGGCCTGGTTTTTTGGCAAAGTTATTTATTGACCTCCAGCCAGGCTGAGAGAAAAGCTATTGTCTGGCAGGTAGAAACCTGGCAGAAGGTCAAGGAATTAGAGCTGGCGATAGATGAAGGCGGCGGAGTAGTAATCGATAATAATACAGCATATCTTGCTCTAAAAGACCAGTGCTTAATTCAGACATGTCAGGTTGCCGAACTTTTTACCAGCCAACATTAAATAGTCCGCCAACTGTATTGCAGTTATATCTCAGAGTCCCAGCACCCTTTGTAATACCTCCCAGTAAAAGCAGACTAGCTGATCAGCCTGCTGATACAGCTCGGATGAATTTTCTGATAGGGGGTTTTTAGCAATTAGGGAGGCAACCTTTTCCTTGCAGATAGCCACCAGTCTGATATACAGTTCGGCTGCTTCCTGAGGGTCTGAAATATTAAATACACCTTCACTAATGCCTTGCTCAATTATCTTCTGTAGATGTTTTATATTGGCAGAGAGTGTTTTTTTATGAAACTTACTCATTAAAAAAGCATTATCAGACCTTTTTTGCAGCTCAAACAGCTGGTTGTAAGTTTGTTTATTTGCCTTACGGTACTCAATCATAACCTGATACAGTTTTCCCAGTTTTTCTGAGGCAGACAATGTTTTATTTTCTGCCGTCTTGCAAACAGCTCTCTCAATGCCTTCTGTTAAGTCATCGACTACAGCGTTAAGAAGATCTTCTTTAGATTTAAAATGATAATAAAAAGAGCCTTTGGTTATTTTCATTTTTTTTAGTATGTCATTAATAGAGGATTTCTCATAACCTTTAGTGCTAAAGATCTGAATTGCTGTGTCGATAAACTCTCTTTTTCTTATTTTACTTTCCTTTGCTGTCCAAATCTTCATTTTTTGCTATCTATCCATTCTATAATGTAGCTTAAGGCCAGCATAAGATTGCCAACCTGACAGTGGTGAGAAGCATTTTCCTCTGCGGTGAATACCCTGCAGGTAACTGATTTGGCGTTAATCAGGGCTTGCTGTTGACTGGCCATAAACGGGGTGTAAATATCCTCTTCACCTGCCAGCAGCAACACATCCTGCGTAATGTACTGAGAGATGTGTCTGGTTGCATATTTTTTTGTCTCCTGATAATACTTGGGCAATGAATCTACCCCAAATACATGGTAACCTTGTAGTATCAGCCATTTGGCAAAGAGGTTCTTAGAGATCTGTTGTTCTAATTTACTCCAAAAACTATGATCTTCACAGTCCAGGTTATGCTCAATTTGTGATCTGGTTTGTGGAGATGCTTTACTCATTAAAGCCTGGTAAAAGTCAAAAATAATATCATAAAGTATAACCTGGCTAATCCTCTGGTCATAGGCTGCCGCTCTGGCCGCCAGATACCCGCCTAAAGAAATGCCTACCAAAGCAGCATCTGTTATCTGATAGTGGTCTAAAACAGCTGCCACAGGTTTTTCCCATTCATGGGTTAAGGTCAGCCCATAGTTATTTAGGGCTCCACCCTGACCTGGTCCTTCAAACATTAATACATCAAATCCGGAATCAGTAAAGACCTGAGTAAGCGGGTATAGTTCTTGGATAAAGGAATCATAGCCGCCGTGCAGAATAACCCACCCCTTGCTGTTCTGGGTTGTCATTAAGCGCATTACGGGAAGGTATCCATGTTGATAGGCTACTTTTTCGTTGATGATGGGCTCGTCAGCATAGGCACGATTATAGGCTGTAATACAAGCTTGGTAGAGGTTTTGCTTGTCAGGATCATTTCCAAGAGCAAAGAATTCTGCTGCTCGCAAAAAGGTAGCTCCGCCAATGTAGTTTCCATTGGCTAAAGCACGATCGGCAAACTCTTTGAATACGGCCTTGGCTTCAGAGAAACTGCTTATCCTCTTAGCTATTTCTGTCAGCTCCGTCAACTGCAATAGGCCAGAACTGTACCAGCGGTTCAATTGAAAGTTCAGTAAATTATTCTGATGGAAATTCTGGTATCCAACCGGGAAATTAAATTTCATTTTACTCATCTCCTTCTAAAGCTTGTTATACCATCGGTATTATTATACCACTGGTATTACAATTACTCAATACTGCTGCGGCTCCCAGGTGATTGTATTTTACTAAAAAAATGCTTTACATTAAAAGCAGGAATGTTATAGAATACAGTTCTCATTTCTTAACCGTAATATTTATTTTTTTCCTTGACAACTGGTTACGATACAGCCACCAACTGCCTTTGTTTGGATTAACTGTGCATTGAAGGGGGTAGAACTGATGACCAAAGCTGAAACTAAGTTGTTATTTGCTGACTGGCTCAGAGAGTATGGAGAGATTTTTAGAATAATTGACAATTATGACAGTGGTAACATTTCTTATGGAGTGCTCACCAAAGAAAAGCAAAAATGTTTTGTTAAGTTTACGCCATTCAGTAACCAAACAGCTGTGAAATTTCTCAATAATGCCTATGAAATAGGCCAAAAAATTATCCACCCTGTTTTAACAGCATTTAGGTTTGCTGTAGAGTGTTCAGATGGACTGGCCCTGGTATACGATTGGGTTGAGACTGAAACTATGTATGTAGTAACCAATAACACCAAGTCTTATGCAAAGTTACTCAGAACTGACCCCACGTCTCCCTACAGCAGACTAAAGGCCTTACCAGTTCAGAAAATCATCGCAGTACTCAACCAGATTTTTGATTTGCACGTCGTGCTTGAAGAACAGGGGTATGTATCTTGCGACTGGTACGATGGTAGCCTGATGTATAATTTTCAGTTGGACAAGCTGTATGTAATTGATTTAGACCTTTACCATCTCGGCAGCTTTACCAATACGATGGGAAGGATGTATGGTTCCAGAAGGTTTATGGCTCCTGAAGAATTTGCTCTAGGTGCAACTATTGATTTTCAGACAACAGTTTATCATTTAGGAGCCACAGTTTTTAGTTGCTGGGTAAAGGAAAAAAGGAGCCAGAGGCTGATTTTCGTGGCAGCCAGGTACTACTTAACGCTGCTCTAAAAGCCATTCAGGTGGATAAAAAAGACAGGTATGGTACAGTTAAAGAGTTTATTATGCCTGGCTAAGTGCCCAGGGCAACGGACAAAAATCTTAATTTTTTTGGTCTGAATTATTTTCATTTCTTAATAATGGCAAAAGTTGCATTGTAAACCCTGGGTTTATGGTGGAACTTTTTCTTGTTTAAAGCAACTAATTAGATGTCATCCAAAAAATATATATATGGAGGAGAAAAAATGAAAAAAATAATTGGGATGGCCTTAATAGTGGTAGCTATTTTGGCAGTAGTAGGGTGCAGCCCTCAGAATAATGCTCAGGTCGAGGTGAGTGACATCCTGGACGGCATTAAAGAGCAGGTTGCTACTGATCTAAAAGCAGCAGGTGTGTCTGAAGATCAGTTAGCAGATGGTAATTTACCTGGGTATCAGGAGATAGATATTTTAACAGATGAAGAAGACTCCTTACCCAAGTTATTTACTAAGGATAATATTGCAGAAGGTTACATATTGCAGCATATAGTCGACCAGAATGCCAATCTTATTATTGTGCTGAAGGCCAAAGATGAAGATAAGGTCGAGGCCTTGAAAGAAGAATTGGATAAGGTTAAAGAACAGCAAGTGACAACCTACCAAACTAATTTGCCAGAACAGTACAATAAGGTAGAAGCCAATATTATTAAAACAAATGGCAGCTATCTTTTATATGTTACTTATGACGATTCTGAAAAAATAGAAGATATATTTGATAATGCGTTCCAGGTAGCTGAATAGCAAATTAATCAGGGTAGACTCACCCTGAACAAAGGGGGTGAGTCTGCCTGAACTATTTTGCAAACTACATGACATTTATTTGATTTATGTATGAACATTGCTGTAGTTTTGCTATAGCAATGTTTTTGTATATACGGGAGTCTGACAGGAGAATTTTAACATGAAAATGGTATGAAAAATGTATTTACAAATGCCTTAATATGTGTTACTATTAGCATGGTTGTTGATATTAATAATCATTATCAATTATATTAGTAAACATCTTGTGTTTGCTCACATCCGCCCAGCAAACTCCGACAGTTGCAAGTGAGCAATACTGGTGTAGCTGTTACAGAAAAGAAGCTTTATGGCTGATAATAAGGAGGTACCCGCAGTGAGTAAAGTTACTATCATTTACTGGAGCGGTACGGGCAATACTGAAGTTATGGCTGAGGCTATTGCCAGTGGGGTAAATGAAGCTGGTTCTACAGCAGAAGTTGTTTCTGTTGAAAATGCAAGCAAAGACATGGTAGTAAAAGCTAAGACAATTGCCTTTGGCTGCCCTTCAATGGGGGCTGAGGTATTGGAAGAAGAGTTGATGGAGCCTTTTATAGAATCCTTAAGCGATATAGATTTTTCTGATAAATCAGTGGCTTTATTCGGATCTTATGACTGGGGCGACGGCGAGTGGATGAGAAACTGGGAAGAGCAAATGCAGGGCTTTGGTGCTAAGCTAATAGGCTCCGGTTTGATAATCAGATTATCTCCTGATGCCAGCGGGGTAGAACAGTGTAAGTCATTGGGTTCGCAGTTGGTTAAATTCAACGAATAAATTTCTTAACAAATAAACTTTTGATGTACAAACATACTAAGGCATAATCTCCTCCGGATTTTTTGGTATTTAATCAATATGCATGCCAAAAAATTAATAGAGCACTCAATTATAGTTGAGTGCTCTACTCTTATTTAAACAACTTAAACCTTCTGCACAAGTGCAGTGCTTGATAAATCAATTATTAAGATCAGCAGATTTGTTAAAGGGTAATAGTAATATGCGTCCAATAATAGTAATAGAAAGAATACGTCTGAATTAAAATATTTTGTTATCCGAGCAATAATAACTTGGCTATTTGCACTTAATCTTAAGTTAAGAGAGGAGACAGTAATGAAAAAAGACTTGACAAGCAGGAAGTGGTTTTTTGCTGTTTTAACTGTTGCTCTATTTATTCCTCCGCTAACGGAAACAGCTTATCAATCTGCAGATACCAATATAGTTATCTCCGAGGTATTATATAATGCCTTTGTTTATCAATATTCGGTGGTCTATAGTTTAATTAAAATAACTTTTATTGGTCTTTGCCTTGGCCTGCAATTTAAAAAAGCTAAAGTAAAAGAAATCTTCGATTATTTTATTGGCTTATTAATGCTTTTAACAACTATAGGGCAAAATTATGCGATCACTCCGACCTATGGCCGGGCAGCTATTCCTGGCAATGCAATTTTAATGTTGGTGGTCACAGCAGCCTGGATCTTGCAGATGTTTTCAAATCAGGCAAATCGAATTAAAGGTAATGTCGGCAAGCATAAGTATTGGCTGGTTGGCTTGGCCCTGCTGGCATTTTGGTTTCCACTAGATACAACTGGGAGTGGTCTAAAGTTCACACTGGGAGAATTATTTTTTAATGAGTCCATGGTCACTTTCTGTATGCTGATACCAGTAATTTTAGTAGTAACTATTCTTGTTTACGATCGTATAAATTTAAAATCTCTCAAAATTATTAGCTTTATTGGGCTACTGTTCGGCATTTTAAACATGATAACCTGGTTTATTCTTACAAGACAGCTGTGGTTGATGGGAGTTATGCACTTGCCATTACTGTTGATATCAGTTTATGTGTTTATAATAGTCAACCGGGAGTTGGGCAAAACTACTGCTAACATTTGATTACAAATACCCAATTGTACAGCAATTTCACGACGTTTGCGATGTAAGCTACTAAAATGAGTAACTAAATTATCTGAATAAGACATAAAGTAGTCATATTTAACTGATTATAATAAAGAAAAGGAGTTGATAAAATGAAGAGAGAGTGGCGCAAACTGGAAAAACACTTGTACCTACCTAAAGAAAAACCACAGTTTATTGAGGTGCCTGAATTCAATTTCTTTGTAATCAGAGGCCGCGGAAATCCCAATGATGATTTTTTTGCAGAGTATGTCAGTGCTTTGTATGCGGTATCCTACGCTGTGAGAATGTCTTATAAAACAGATAACCCTCTGCCCAATTACTATAATTATACGGTTTACCCGTTGGAAGGTGTTTGGAGTCTCACTGAAGAAGCTCAACTCATTGAAGGTAAATTAGATAAAAGTAAACTGGTATTTGACCTGATGATTAGACAGCCAGATTTTGTCACTGAAATTTTTGTACCTGACATTATTGCTCGAACTAAGAAAAAGAAGCCTAATCCTCTGCTTGACAAAATAGAGTTTAAAACTATAACTGAGGGGGATTGTGTTCAAATGCTGCATAAAGGCAGCTATGACAATGAGCCAGCCAGCTTTGCAGTTATGGAGAAATACTGTGCAGAGAATGGTTTGAAAAGGAGCTCAAAAGATCACCGGGAGATATATCTATCTGATCCACGCAAAACTGAAACCGACAAACTAAAGACAGTGTTGAGGTTTCAGGTTGATAAGAATGCTGAGTAATAGTTTAACCCTAGCTCCTACTGGTAGCTATTGCACTGCTATTACTCAGCTGATATTCGGACAAATCATTCTTCAACTTACTTAAATTTTTTTAACTAACGGCAATGAAACAGTAAAAATTGCTCCAACAGATCCGTTCTCAATTGTTATGTTTCCTCCCATAAACTCTGCAGCGGACTTGGCTATGGCTAACCCAAGTCCGAATTTGCCTTTTTCACCTTTATAAAAGCGTTCAAAAATGTGGTGTATATCCTTTTCATTAAAACCAGGGCCGTTATCAGCAATTTTAAGAATGGCCTTATCCATGGCTTTTGTTAAAGAAATATTAACCTCACTTCGAGCATACCTCAGGCCATTGGTAACAATATTATATATAATTTGGGTTAGAAGAGTGTCATTGGCCTGAATAATAATATCATTCTGATTTCTGATCAAATTAAGTTGTTTCTGTTGTTTTAGGGCGATCCCTCTTAGACTTTGCAGGTATTCTAAAATAGCATTTGAAAGGTTGATTTCCTCCAGTTCACTGGCGTAGTTCTGATTTTCAATACTGGATAACAGTAAAAGCTGGTTTACTAAAGTATTTAGTCGATTACATTCTTCACAGATTATTGAAGTGGCATGATCGATATCCGTAAATACACCCGTTTTTAAGCCTTCAGCATAACTGCGGATAGACATCAGCGGAGTTCTAATTTCATGGGAGATATTCTGCATCAGTTTGTTTTGGCTCTCTGTCGACTTTTTTAACTGCAATGACATATCGGCCATCTGTCTACTCAACTGTTCAATCTCTGTAATATTACTGTCTACCGGAATGTCAATAAAATTGCTTTGTCCAATTTGCTGGGAGTAAGTGCATAATCGGCTCATAGGCATGACAACCCCTTTATTAAGGCGATGGGTCAAAAGCAGGCCCACTACTAAAGTAATAACTGCAATGGCCAAAATAATACCGTTTACCATTCTAATTAAACTATCAGCAACATTGGTGCTGCTAGTTAATAACACTTTAGGAGACAGTTTCATATTGCCAATACTGAGGTAGGTAAAGACATATCTGGTATTATTAAATTTCTCAATACGTATTTTGGCTTCTTTCATTCTTTTTAAGTGAGGATTTAAAAACTGTACCAACTCATCAGTAATATCACTCTTGAATCGGTCGATCTCAATTTTTTGATAATTGCTATCCAGCAGAGCAAATCCCATATCACTATTATTCCTGTTAGCTCTGACTATTGTCGATATACTGCCAATTAAGGTTTGCTTTTTATCGGTAAGCCTTGATAGCAGAGCTTCTCTGTCTCTAAGCATCACTACAATACTTCTTAAGTCGTCTACAGCTACTTTTTGGGTATAGCGGGTCATGGTCAAATTAAAAACTACCAGAGTTAAAATGGGAGTTATAATGATGATAATGAGCATAGGAAGCAGGATTTTTTTCTTTAAAGAGGCCGGCCTATTCATCTGCAGCTCCTAAAACCAGCTTAAAGCCAAAGCCCCAAACAGATTCAATAGCTAAGTTTGAGTTAGCCACCTCCAGCTTTTTTCTCAGCCGTTTAACAGCATAGTCTGTGGAGCGGGTATCGACCTCAAAATCATAATTCCATACTTTTTCTAACAGCTCTTTGCGTGAGATTGCCTTATTTTTGTGCTCAAGAAGGTATTTTGTTAAAGCAAACTCGGTTGGAGTCAGGCCTAATGGGCTGCCATTACAGGTTGCTTTTCTCTGGTCTATATTAATTGAAAGATTGCCAAAGCTGAGCGTATTAGCTGTCGGGGCAGCCTTATCGAATTCTATTCTGCGGAAAATTGCCTTGACCCGAGCCACCAGTTCAACAGGCGAGAACGGTTTAGTCAAATAATCGTCAGAACCCAAGGTTATACCAGTAATTCTGTCAAACTCACTGTCTCTGGCTGAAACAATAATAATTGGCACATTGCTTTTATTTCTGATTTTTGTACACAGAGCCAGTCCATCAGTACCCGGCATCATAATATCAAGAATAATCAGATCTGCCGGCTCAGTCAAAAATTTGGCTAAAAGGTTGTCTCCATTGGTAAATGTTTCAACCTGAAAACCACTATTTTTCAGAAAAGCCGCCATGGCCTCGCGGATGTTTAACTCGTCGTCAGCTATATATATTTTTTTACCCATCAAGATTCCCCCTGAATAGATTATCTCAATTATAAACTAATTGTTGAAGTGGATTAAGGATATTGCAATTGTTTTGACACATTTTTCTGTTGTAATGTTTAAAATCAGCGTATAACAAAGGATTGCAACATTTTTGCCCTAGTTTAACCGTTGTTTTGCCAATAGGCCACAACCTACAATTAAGCTGCGGTCAGGAAAATAACTAATTACATATTTTTTGACTAGCTACCATTAAGGAGAGATAGTAATGAAAAAACTTGTTACCATGTTGTTATGTGCTGTGGTCTTAATTGTTTCAATGGCTGGTGTAGCAAATGCTAATGAAGAGATCGGTAGAGAGCAAAAGCCTTTCACCCTGATGAGATTTGTCAAGCATTTTATCAATGCTTTTGAGGAATCAGAATATGCAATCATAGAGGAAATCAAAGATCTGGCTGAAGACAACAAAGAGATTAAACTCGAAAACAAAGAGTTACGTGAGCAGCTCAAAGAATTGCTGGCTGAGGTCAGGGAGGACGGTATCAAGCTTGACGAAGAAACCCGGGCTGCTTTCAAAGATGCCAGAGGAAACTCTCAGGAGGTCAAACAGGAAATAAAAGATATGAGAGATGAGTTAATATCAGAGTACAATCTGGAAGATGCCAGAGCAGTAATTACAGCAGCTTTAGAAGATGAAGAGCTCTTCGAAGAGATAGCCAACGGAATATTATCAGCCATGGAAGAGATAAACAGCCACCTCTCAGACAGAAATGACACCTATGAAACATTAATAGACATTGTAGAAGATTTTCTGCAGAATAACTAATAATTGGGGCTTACTGAACTGCCGAAATTGTTACCAGTTTCACTCATTATCATAAACTGAATGCTAAGTAATATTAGCAGCTCCAGGCTATTAGGAAAGTATTGGTATTACTGTTCCAATAGTCTGGAGCTGTTTTGACTTAAACCAGGCAGTTTCTGGTGCTGATAATTAACTTGCGGGCTCTATAATTACTAGCTAGCTATTTTTATTAATCGGTAATGAGTTTTTTTGCAGTTCTGCTGCAGAATCAGCCAGCAGCTGACTATTATCACTCATTCTATTCATAAACTCTAACAGCATATCTAATTCATGCTGTTTGAAGTTACCGAGCACAGTGTCGCTGATCTGACCGGAGACCTGCTTAAAGAACGATACCAATGGCTGGCCTTTTTCACTGATATACAGGCCATAATTGCGGTGGTCGCGCTCGTTGACCTTGCGATAAACTAAACCTTCTTCCAGTAATTTTTTCAACGCTTTAGTAACGCTGGTTTTCCCAACATTCATAAGCCTGGCCAGCTCCTGTTGATTTAACCCTTTATGCTGGTGAATAACAATAAAGTATTCGAACTGCCCTTTAGATATCGGAAGATCTGCCATAGCTTGGTTGATGTAAAATTCAATATTTCTGACAATCCCTCTGATCTTGGCCCCGATGTTATAATTTATCATGGAAATTCTCCTTAATTTTATAATAATCATGATTGTAAAACACACATTCTTTGACACAGATGGTACAGCCGTATTGTTGGCTAAAAGGTACCGCACACTTTTTGTAATCGATATGCTGCTGACTGTTGTCGTCAAAAACTGTGGTGTCCTGATAAATTGCCCCGGCCGGGCAGCTGCGGACACATTTATTGCACTTAGCACAAAAAGAAGATATCCATAAGTGTTCGTTAGTTTCATTTAACGGAAGATTTTCAATATCGGTATAGACCGCTGCCAGGCGCAGGCTGGGTCCCAGGGCGGGAGTTATTAACAGCCCATGTTTGCCAATAGCACCAAGCCCGGCTTGCTGGGCCAGCAGCGAATAATTGACATCGCCGCCTAAAGCCGGGCCAGCCTGGGCATTATATCCTTTATTACGTAGGAAGTCAGCAATTTTGTTAACTATCACTCCCAATCCCAAGTAAGTTCTAAATATTTCAGCTTGGGCTTTGGTAGAGGGAGCCAAATCGATTGCTACTTTTTTCATTTCCATCGTCAATACTATGGCATATTCAAAAAGAATTTTCTTGTCTTTAAATATCATTGTTGGCTCAACCCGGGTAAAGCCAATATCCTCAGCTCCTAAATCTCGGGCAAACTGCTTTAATTCTCTTAAATCAGCTGTAGACAACAATGTTTTACCCAACTGGGGGTTGCGAGTCACAGATCGGTAGCTTTTTTTCATTTCACGTACAGTCTTAAACATTTTAGGCAGAATATTCTTGGCACCTTTAGCTTTTGTCTTAACATCACCATAGGCCATAATAATTTCAGGCACTATCAAGCCAACGTGAGAGTTTGGGTCAGCGCGCACCACAGAGGTATTCTCATCAATATACGGTTCCAGTCCAGGTAAGAACTTTTTCACAGTAAATCCCTCCTAAATAGTAAACCAGTGAACTAATACTTGAATTTAATTATATCAGCTAATAGTTCACCAGTCAACTAATTAGATACTTTAGTATATTTTTTAGAGAGATAGGGTTAGCTGTGCCAAAACAAAGTTATATTCTTTACAAAAAACTGAGTCAAAATGATAATTGACAACTTCAGACTATCGTGATAGTATGACTGTATACTATTGCAATAGTCTGGAGTGATATATTTGAAGCAGATTAAGCTTTTTGATTCGGAATTGAAGCTTATGGAATTAATCTGGCAGCATGGCGGTCCGATAACGGCCAAGCAGCTCAGCCAGCTGGCAGCTGAAGAGATTGGCTGGAATAAAAATACAACATACACTGTAATTAAAAAGCTGGTTGTTAAAAGAGCTATAAAAAGGGTTGACCCCCATTACATCTGCCAGCCGTTAATTACCCGGGCCGATGTTCAACAGGATGAAACCCGTGACTTGATTGACAAACTGTTTCAGGGATCAGTAAAGGTCTTTTTTAATTCTTTTTTAAAGTCAGAGAACTTGACCGAAGAAGAAATAACCGAATTAAAAGATATGATTAATAAAAAGCTTTAGCTGGAGGGTAGATTATGGGCAGTCGGGCTTTTTATCACTTGCTGAATATGAGTATTATCGGCTCGGTGAGTGGCTTAATTATAGTTATAACCGGTAAACTGGTGGGCAAGTATTTGCCTAAAAGAATAATATTTGCCTTGTGGGGGATTGTGGCATTTAGATTTGTCATGCCGATTTCTCTGTCCAGTACCTACAGCATAGCAAACTTGATCGGGTCACATATTACTAAAGCCATTCCGGTCAACCTGGGCCAGTCAACGTTCAGGCTTGCTGAATCTGTCAGTTACTTCAATTCTCTGCTACTGGTCGAAAGCTACTCTCCGTTTGTTTATAACTCGGGTTTTGTTGAAAAAGTGTTTAAAATGGCAGGTGCAGTTTGGCTGGGAGGAGCGGTAATATTCATTATCGCTGCAGTTATCATCTATACCTTAGCTTCAAAACGCCTGATTACAACTGCCGTTAGCCTGAACGACAGCAGTCAGGCTGTAAGCTGCAGCAAGTTGTTAAATCTGACCAATCCTGGAACTGTATTGGAGTCAGCAGAATTGCGTACCGCAGTTGTTCGGGGCATAATGTCCCCAACAGTGATTATACCCTGCGGGTTAAATGTTAGAACGATGCGTTATGTACTATTACATGAGTATTCACATATCAAAAGAAGAGATAGTTTTTGGAGATGGCTGGGTATTCTGATAGCCTGTGTCCACTGGTTTAATCCCTTCGTTTGGCTCTTTTTGCACCTATCAGAAAAAGATATGGAAAAAGCCTGTGACGAACAGGTATTGAAACTGCTAAAAATCGAACAAAGAAAAGAGTATGCCGCAGCATTGATAGAGTTAGCTGACATGCAACGGACACCGCTGTTGGCTTTAGGAAATACCGCAGTTAAAGACAGAATTATTAATATTGTCAATTATCGAAAAATGCCCTTAATCTTTATGGCTATATCATCATTATTATTGATATTAGGCGCTGTAGCGCTGATAACCAATCCGATAATTGAGAGTATCGCATATCAGGCAATTGGTTTTTGAGGAGGCTAATAATGAACTATTATAAAAAAAGTATCCTGTTGGGCTTAATGCTGTTATTGATTTTATCATCCTGCGCTTTGGTTAGCAGTACCGCCCAGAAGGAAATGAAAATTAACTATACAGAACCAGAAACGGTTGAGTTCGAGAAAGACAGTGATGATTTGCTTAAGGAAATTGAATCAGATGAAGCTTTTGAAGAAATATATATTCAACTGAACTATAAAGTAGCCGAATCTCTACCTGACTATAATCCAGGTGCAGCCCGGGAGGTTAATCTGTCTCAGCTGTTGTTAACTACAGATGAGATTGAAAAAATAATTGAAACTGAGGATGGCTATCTTGTCGGCGGTTTGGTCGTTCTGGACAGAGGTGCCGATCAACCTGGCTGGTACTATCAGCCTGTAATTACTAAAATCAATTTTCAGGGTAAAATCCTGTGGCAGAAAACCTATAATTACATATTGTATCAGGGCAGTTTCAATTACCTGTCTCAACTGGAGAGCGGCGAGATAGTTGTTTCGTTTAGTGGCTTGACCAAATGCCAGCTAACCTTTGGACGGGGTGAAAGCAGCCTGCTACTGCTCAATGACGACGGAGAAGAGCTATGGGGGCACTGTTTCGCAGACCATTTAGAGAGTACCCTTAAACATATTCTTGTTGCACAAAATACAATTTTCACTGTCGGTGTGGAGCAGGTCAAGGCTGTTCCCAAGTCTGGCCACGATGATCATCGCAATATAATAATAACCAAAATTAACAGCACTGGTGAGATTGTAGCTCAGAGAAGCTTTGGCGGAACTGATTACGATAATATTCATCAGGTTGAGTACAATCAAGGACTGGGCCTGGTTTTAAGGGGAGTGAGTCGGTCTGTAGATGGAGATTTTGCTTTGAGGCAAGAACATGACAGCAGATACTTTGTAGCTGTTTTAGACAATTCTCTCAATCTTAAATGGATTCATATTAACCAAATAGAGGATGCCTATTATCGACAGCTGGTAGCTACTGCTGATTACATTTGCCTTATCAGTGATTTAACTAAAACTGATGTCAGTTCCGGTACTGCAGTTATGGAGAGGCTCTCTCCCAAAGGAAAGGTAGTACATACCAGTAAAAACTTCATTGAACAGGGCTATTGCCACAGTCATCTTGTTTTAGCCAATGGGGATGCAGTTCTCGGCTGTGGAAATGATAATCAAGGGTTGTTAATTGTTCTCAACGACCGCGGAGTTGAAAAACAAAGAATTGTGGACTTGCAGTATATTCCCAACCAGATATATCCTACTGATGACGGCGGCTATTTCATTAAGTCAACAAGAACCCTAAAAACAATACCTCAACCCATTTGGGTTTCATCCATTTGGTTTGACACTGAAGTAATCGTGGAAAAGTACAACCGTGATCACCAGCTGGAATGGCGCAAAAGTTATGACAGTTACCCCGATGATATTGGTACTGATTTTGTTAAACCAATGGCCAGTGGCCAGGTTTTAATTGAGTAAGCCGTTACCCCCTTAGACATAATTCTAAAGAAAGCCTGGCGATACTGTTCTATTGGATAATCAGGCAAAAAGTTCTTTTGACAGACTAACGCTGTTAGTGTATGATTGGCTAACAGTGTTAGTTTTGTGCTTTAAAGGGTCTGTTGTTGTAACGTGTAGCTCAGGTTAAGGCAGTGAAGTTTTTTGGCAATACAATGCTGTTTTAAGGGGTGATTAAGATTAGAGCAAATAAAGCAACCAATACCAAGGCTAAAATACTAAAGATATCGATTGAATTGTTTGCCGAACAAGGCTATGAAAATGTAACAGTCAGAGAGATTGCTGCAAAGGTCGGCATTAAAGGAAGCTCGATTTATAACCATTTTTCGAGCAAAGAGAATATACTTGAGGAAATCCTGGAGTATCACAAAACCAGGTTGGCTCAGCAATACAATAATGATGATATAAAGCGTCAATTGGATGCTCTTCTGCAAAACTGTGATTTAAAAACTATTCTGACTGAGATGCTGTCAATAGCGTTAAAAGGATTTGAGGATTCCTCTTTAAAACAGGTTCTTAAAATATTATCCATGGAACAGCTCAATAATAGTATAGTACGGAATTATTTTTACCAAGACTATCTTTTGAAGGCCAGAGGGGTAATCAAATGGATTTTTGATGTTATCAGGCAAAGAGGGGTTATTCAATATGAAGACACAGAGTTTTTAGCCAATGAGTTTCATGCCTATGTAATTTATAAATACTACGAGTACTATATGCTCAGGCAAGACTATGATATTGACTTAAATGTGATGATAAGCAGCTTTACCAAACACATCGATTTCTTTGTTCAGGCTCTAAAATAAGATAATCTGTTACGCTGTTACCTAACACTATCAATTGTTAGTATTGAGTTAAACACTGAGGAGGCAAATATTATGGGAATAATTATCAGCACAAAAAGACCACCGGAACCAGTATGCTATCAGTTCAATGAGAATATAAAATTGACCGCCACCGGTGCTGTCAATATTCATATTCCGTTTATAGTCAATCATGTTGACTTTTTTCCAGCTAGTTTTAAGCTTGAAGTTTATAATAAAACTGTATTCATCGATCCTTTGTCAGTTGACGAACAGGAACGGGCCGACTACATTTTAATAACCCATTCTCACCAGGACCATTTTTCCCCAGCGGATATAAAAAACCTTTTAAAAGATGGAACCATTATTATTTGTCCGCAGCAGGTGCATAAAAAACTGAACAAGGTCTTAAAAGGTGCCAGCTTAGTACTGACCAAACCCGGCGATATCAATAGCTTTGGTCAGATTACAATTGAATCAGTAGCTGCTTACAATACTAAGTCAGGGCTGTTAACTGCTCATCCCAGATCAGCATCTAATGTCGGTTACCTGATTAGTGCTGGTGGGAACAAACTCTATCATGCCGGTGATACAGATTATATCCCTGAAATGAACAGGCTCCAAAGCCTGACTGCTATATTGACTCCAATTGATGGAGGCAAGTTAACCATGAGTACTGAGAAGGCAGCCGAGCTTGTTAATATCCTGAGGCCCCAATATGTTGTACCAATGCATTATAATCTGGGGACAGATCAGCTTAAGGTATTACAGGAATTAATAACAGGTGAGACTGAGATTATTATTATGGATGGTCAGTAATTAGGGCTTACTGAATGAATCGCTAGAATTCAATCAGTAACGAGCAGAGCTCCTAAAATGACTTAACTAAGCCATTTTAGCCGGAATTATTGGCGTCTGAACAGTGGCGTTTGCAAAACGTCAACTTGACAGGTGCAAGGTTTTTCATGATTTAAAGCATGTTGCACCTGATAAGTTCAAAAAGACTACAGGCTTTGTTCAGTAAGCCCTAATTAGAGTTGTTTTCAATAAAGAAACTATTTTACAGGATATTTAGCCTGTTGCTAGAATCTTATAATAGTCAGCACCGAAGATTCTAATTTATTTTAATCAATGTGAGGTGATTCAAATAGGAGAAATATCTTCATATTTTGTTATGCCGCATCCGCCGATCATCATTCCTGAAATCGGTAAAGGAGAGGAGAAAAAAATAAGTAAAACAGCTCAGGCCTGTGATACAGTTGCCGAAATAATAGCTTCTCTTAAACCCGATACCATAGTTGTTGTCACTCCGCATGGGCCCCTGTTCAGTGATGCTGTAGCTGTGACCAGTGGCAAAACAATCTCCGGCAGTTTTGCCAAGTTTGGTGCCCCACAATTGAGATATGAATATCAAATAGATCAGCATTTATCAAAAGCAATTGTTCAGCAGGCCGCGAAGCAGGGTGTTTTTTCGGCAGAAATAAATCCAAAAACTGCTCGGAAGTACGGTTTAGAGTATCAACTCGATCATGGTTCACTGGTACCTTTGCATTTTATAGATCAGCAATACCGTGACTATCAACTAGTGCATATAACTTACGGCCTGCTGCCAAAACTACAGCTTTACAGCTTTGGCCGGAGCTTGAAACAGGCAGTAGAAAACAGCCGGCAGAGGGTTGTGTTCATTGCCAGTGGTGACTTATCCCATAAATTGTCAGCTAAAGGACCCTATGAGTATAGCCCATATGGTGCTAAATATGATCGGGGAATTATTGATTTGTTAGTGAGGGGAGATGTGCCGGGCATCTTCGATATGGACCCCAATACTGTGGAAGCAGCTGGCGAATGTGGCATGAGATCTTTTTATATCATGCTGGGAGCAATGAACAGCCTGAAAATCAGCGGCAGGCTATTATCTTATGAGGATACCTTTGGTGTCGGCTATGGGGTAATTAGTTTTCAGACAGAGCCGACTGACATCGACACATATACCCGGATAAAAGAGCAGATTCAATTGAGGAATGCGGCAAGAGCAACTACTGATAATCCGTATGTCAGGTTGGCACGCGAAAGTTTAACCCACTATTTAGCATTTGGAAGCAGTCTTTCTGTTCCAGACTATGTGCCAGAGGAAATGCTGCAGAATCAGCACGGAGTATTTGTTTCCCTTAAAAAAGAGGGGCAGTTGAGAGGTTGTATCGGGACAATTTTTCCGACGACAGCCAATGTTGCCCGGGAAATAATCAAGAATTCGGTAGATGCCGGCCTGCATGATCCCAGGTTTTCACCCGTTTCAGGGAGTGAAATGGACGAAATAGACATTTCGGTCAATGTGCTCAGCCAACCTCAAAAAGCTGACAAAGCAGAGCTAAATCCTCAAAAATACGGCATTGTTGTACGCAGTGGGTCAAAGACCGGCCTCCTGCTGCCCGCTTTACCAGGTGTGGAAACTGTCGAGCAGCAGCTTACCATTGCCCTGAAAAAGGCTCATATTAGCCCAAGGGCCGACTATACCATAGAAAAATTTGAAGTAATCAGGCACAAATAGCAGTAGGCAGGTGAAGGTAGTGTTGAGCAAAGCGCTGTACTATCAATTGCATAATGGAAAACTGCAGTGTAGCCTATGCCCGCACAATTGTCTTATTGATGAGGATAAATTTGGAATTTGTGCAGTCAGAAAACATGTCAACAGGGAGCTAATGACCATCAATTATGCAGAGGTTACCGCTATGGCCAGTGACCCAATTGAAAAAAAACCACTGTATCACTTTAAGCCTGGCAGCAGCATTTTATCAGTTGGCAGCTATGGCTGCAATCTCTCGTGCCGATATTGTCAAAATTTTAGAATTGCTCGTGGTCAGCCCTCCAGCAAAAGGATATCACCAGTTCAACTGGTGCAGCTGAGTCGATCAGTTGAAAACAATATTGGCCTGGCCTTTACTTATAACGAGCCGATAATCTGGTATGAATATGTCAGGGATACAGCTCGGTACTTAAAGGAACAGTATCCCGATCAGAGCATTGTCTTGGTAACTAATGGTTTTATCCAGGCAACACCCTGGCGACAGTTGTTGCCCTATGTTGATGCGCTAAACATTGATTTAAAGGCCTTTAACACCAGCTTTTATCAGAAAATCTGTGGCGGAAGGCTGGAGCCTGTACTGACAGCGATTGAACTGGCCAGCCAGTTTTGCCATCTGGAGGTTACCACTTTGCTGGTAAACGGTTTAAATGATAGTGAGTCTGAGATAGCTCGATTAGCTGCTTTTTTAGCCGAAATAGATGCTGATATACCTCTGCACTTATCCCGTTATTTTCCTGCTTACCAGCTAAAAAAACCAGCTACTAAACTGGCGAAGATGTATCAAGCCCGGGAAATAGCCAGTGAATATCTCAACTATGTTTACCTGGGCAATGTAGCTAATGTCGACAACTCCACTTATTGCCGCCAGTGTGATAATTTATTAGTTAGCAGGGTGAACTACCGGGTAGAATCTAATTTAACTGTACCAGTCTGTGATCAATGTGGCTGCAGAATTAATCTGGTGTTGTAAAGGCCCAAGTCAGGAAGTTCCTCGGGAGAGCATTGATGCAAAATAATATCATAATAAATTTAGAAAGTTTTTAGAAAGTTTAGATAGAAATTTTTTTGTACTTGTTAAAAGATGTGAAAAGCAAAACAGGCTTGGCTGAAAACTGAGGTCTAGACTAGCTTTAATAATCTCAGTTTTTACTAAATGTAATATTACTGGCTAGAGGAACGTTATTCCATAGTATGATGCAGATAATAGATTGTTTTGGTATAATTGAAGTAGATAATAACTGGAAACCAGGAGGAGAAGAATGAGAAAATTTGGTTTAGTGTTAGTTATGTTAATTGCTGTTTTGGGTTTTGCAGGCTGTGCAGATGAGGCTGTTGAAGACCCCGCCAAAGATGTCTTCGACAACACAATAGCAGCATTTCAGGATTTAAATAGCTTTCGCTGTGACATCCACATAAACAGCCAAATAATTAACGATGACGAGGAGTTCAATAATAGTACGACAGTAGCAATTGATTTGGTGAAAGAGCCATTAACTATGTATCAGCATCTGGAGGTAAGTGATCTCGATTTAAGTATTGAAATGTACCTCACAGAGGAAGGTTTTTACATCAACACTTCCCAGACCAATCAGTGGCTTAAGTCGCCTTTAGGCATTTATGCCAGCTTAATTGAATCTGCTCAGGGTCAGTCTAATATAGAGAGCATTATTAAAGATGTTCAAGATGCTGTTGGCAGATTCACTTTGGAGGAAAACGATAACAGCTATTCTTTGGTCTTTTCAGCTAAGGGCGAGGAATGTGAAGAGCTGCTAGGCGATTCGATTCCTACTGATTTACCTTCAGGAGTGCCGATAGATGAACTGTCGTATGACATGTTAAAATACAGTTTTCTGATTAGTAAGGAGACTTTTTACCCGCAGGAATTCTCAGTTGAAGCCAGCTTTTCGTTGAAAGCTAATGATGAAACAATGAAAATGAGTCAAATGTATAGCGGCAAGTACTCTAAGTTTAATGAAATTGAAAAAATTGTGGTACCGGCTGAGGTTAGGGAGCGGGCGGTAGACATGACCTCCTAAGGTATGGGAGGCTTCGATGTTACTGTGCTTTCAAAATCACACCCATCTACTGCGTCTTACGAAGAAATTTTCTCAAAGATATACTACTCGTATTATCTTTGCAGATAATTTCTTCTATTCCTTGAGCTGGGCATAATTTTGAAAGCCTAGGTATAATGTTACTGTCAAGCGGTTAGCTTTGAGGCTTCGGATTTACTGTGCTCCCATAATTAATGCTACATCTGCGTCACACGTTAAAATTTTTTCATAGATATACTGGCTCGTATCATCTATGTAAAAAATTTTATCTATTCCTTGATCTAGCATCAATTCTGTGAGCCTCGGTAAATGGTACTGTCAGGCGGTTAGCTTTGAGGCTTTGAAGTTACTGTGCTCCCATAATTGAGCTTAGCTAGGCGTCGCTCACCAAAATTTTCACATAGA
>JANQLZ010000120.1 GCA_028280325.1 Bacillota bacterium | reverse complement strand
GTTAATCCATCAATACATAAATCTGCTGATCCGATCATGAAATCAATATGCGATAAACTAACATTAAAGTTATTTCTCTTTAAATCTTCTTTATTCATCTTATCTCCGTTTGCTATTAAAAGTGGATACACCTTTCCTAAGGCAAAATGGCATGATGCACTTTCATCAAATAACGCATCATAAAAAATCACATTTGATTCAGCAGTATCTTGACCGTGAGGAATAATAGAAACCTCTCCTAAAAATGAAGCTCCTTCATCAATTCCCAACATTATTTCCAATGCTTCATGACCTTTTTCAGCAGTGTAAGCTACAACTTTTCCATTTTCAAAAGTAAAAGAAAAGTTTTCAATTACCTGTCCTCGGTAATTTATTGGCTTTGTACTCCTGACCACACCACTTGTACCTGTTTTAAGCGGTGCTGTAAATATTTTTTCACATGGAATACTCGGCATAAAATCAATATTGTCAGTTGTAGTAGATATTCCACTAATCCACTTTTGCATATCTGGCAGTTCAACTGTTAGCTTAGTGCCTTCAGATTTATAAAAAAGCTTTTTATAGCTCTTGCTATTCAGATATTTTATTCTTGAATAATTTGCTTGATTTTGTTCTTCCCAAGCTTTTATCGGATTCGGAAGATTTACTTTGGTAAACATGAAAATGTATTCCCAAAGCTTGTTTAAGCGTTTCTCTTCGCTTATATCAGGAAACACTTTATCAGCCCATTCCTTCGATGCAAACAGAGCCCTACTGAAATTAACCTTTCCTGACATAGCATATTTATAGTACTCACTCATGGCAACAGCCTTAGTCTTGGACCAAACAGCCGTTTTTACCGGATCTACATCCTTTAGCAAATCGGGATTAGGAGCTGAAATGCCTAAAAAAGCTGCTCCATTTTTAGCCATTTCAGCATATCCTTTTGCTTTCCACATCGGAAAATCTAAGAAAGCTTCATCGGGGGCATTTAAAAATCTTATTACATCTAATTGCCCATCAAGCCACTCAACTAAAACATCTCTTGCACCAGCTTCATAGGCTTTTCTAGCAACGATTCTAACTAACTCCATGGCCTCTAATGCTGCACTAATTACCAGCTTCTGCCCCTTCTGAACATTGACGCCAACCTTCACAAATAAATCTGCATACTTTTCCAGACTGCTCTTGAAATTATCCATTTTACTGCCTATCCTTTCATAGTAATTTCTAAAATGATATACCGCTCTATTTCACTTTCACAGTTTAGCTGCGACAATTGAGTTCATTATTTCTTAATTGATTTTGTAAATTTATCACCTTCCATATTCAATCTTGAAACATCTACTATTCAATATAAATTTATGATACATTTGTATCATTTCTTTTATTATATAATAGACAATTAAGGAATGTAAGTATTTTGGGTGATAAGAGACACCGGGCGAAAAATGTATCACTAATTGGTTTAACTCCTCAATAACAGCAATATCCCTGCCAAGTGCTGGCAGGGAATACATTTCGATTTACATTATATTAACTTGTAGACTTTATAGCACTTCTACATATCCTTCGGTTCCATTTACTCTGATCTGCTGCCCATCTTTAATCAGTTTCGTGGCGTTTTCCACCCCTACAACTGCCGGAAGACCGTATTCTCGTGTAATCACAGCACCATGAGTATTCAATCCGCCTATTTCCGTAACCAAACCTTTTACAGCTACAAACAGCGGTGTCCAGCTGGGATCAGTAAAAGCAGTAACCAAAATGTCGCCATCTTCTATGTGGGCATCGGCCATCTTTAAAACTACCCGGGCGCGCCCCTCGATGATGCCAGATGAAACGGGTATGCCCACCAATACGCCTCGAGGAATATTGCCTCTGTTGTATTGGCCTGATATAATCTCGCCTTCGGAAGTCATCACCCGGGGTGGTGTCAGTTTTTCAAATGTCTCGTAATCCTTTTTTCTCTGGATGATGATGTCGTAATTCAGCTGGTTTGTGTTGACAACCTCCCTAAGTTCCACAAAGGACAGATAGTAGATATCCTCCTTCTCGTGGATGACACCGTTTTGCACGAGTTTGGCCGCTTCTTTCATTAAAGCATTTTTGTAAATCTGGAAACGTTTCGTCACCGAATACTTTGGGTATTCCCGATAGCCGGTAAAATTGCGTAAAATGCTAATCATTTTCTCTGTCTTGTTAGCCTTCCGTTTACCGCCGGGCAACTGCTCCAGGCGACGTAAGAGATCCTGTTTCTTCTCTTCTGCTGCCAACTGCCCTTGCTCAAATTTGCTGTTGCGGGCCTGGGGTTCAACGGTTTTGATATTGCCCAGAATAGCTGGGATCAGTGTGGTAGGCTTTTCGCTCCAACGCGACTTGGTGAGATCGATCTCTCCAGGGCAACGCATACCGTATTTTTCAAGGTATGCCTGTAAAGCGTTACTGACATCTTTACCACCCTCTATTTCACCTAAATCCTCAAAAAAGGTTTCATCATGAGCGTGCTTCAAGTACTCAATTACCATTGGATATTGTCGGACCACGTCGGCAACATCCAACAGCTCAAGCCCCATTTCGGAGGTAACGTTGTTGGCTACCGATTGAGAAAGGGTACCGACCGCGTTCTTCTCCCCCAGCCATTTTTCCATCTTTTTATTAATCCAGTCCGATACATAGAACCAGACTGTAAAGGCCCCCACGTTTATGGGATTTAAGAAAGCTTTTTTTAACTCCTTTGTGTCTTGTAAAATGAATTCAAACAGCTCATCTCCCGACACTTTTTCAAGCCTTTGCTTCGTATCCAGTATCAGTTCCTCATTGCGGGCTACAAGGTCTTCAATTATTGCTACATCGTTGTTAAAATAGATTTTTATAGCTTGAATCAACCCCGATAGCCCTTCTGTACCCTGGTTAATGCTCCCCTTGCCCCGAGGCAGCGATTTAACAAAACCCTCGCGCTGTAACAAACTTAACAGGGCATTCTGCATCAGAACATCAGCTTTGCCGATACTGCTGACAATAAGTTTTCGTAAGGGTGAGGCCAGGTCGTAAGTTATATCCTTAAAAAACCTACCACCGGCAGCCTTGAGGTTCTCTCCCCACCAGAATGATAAAAAGTGGAGAAAGGACATGCCCAATGGCTTGATAGCCTCTGTCATCATCTGGTGATGCCCCACGGACATATATACACGGTTCTTTCCGTCATTTTCCGGTATGGGGTACAGGGTGGTGATCGGGCGGCTCTGAACGATATAAAATATATCATTGCTTATGCACCATTCTATATCCTGAGGACTGCCAAAATGCGCTTCAATCCTTCTGCCGATGACCGCAAGCTGCAAAATCTGTTTGTCTGTCAGTGTTTGGGTACTCTGCCACTTGGGCTCGATTTCCCGTTTATCAGTGCCGCCTTCTTTTAAGGCATAAATGGCCAGTTTCTTAGCAAATATCTTTTTATCAACGATGCTTCCTTCTCGAACCTTATAAATATCAGCATTCACCAGACCAGAAACCAGGGCTTCACCAAGTCCAAAACTTGCATCAATAGATAGCACTTTCCGGTTAGATGTGACGGGATCGGCGGTAAACATAATCCCTGATGCTTGGGGAAAAACCATCCTCTGGATGACCACAGACAGATAAACCTTTCGGTGGTCGAAACCGTTCTTGATTCGGTAGATCACAGCACGATCAGTAAACAGTGAAGCCCAGCACTTACTAACATGTCGCAGAATGTCATCTTTTCCAACTATATTCAGGTACGTATCCTGCTGGCCTGCAAAGGAGGCCGTGGGCAAATCCTCTGCCGTGGCACTCGAACGTACGGCATAAGCATCATCTGCGCCATACTTTGCTAGACGGTCAATTATGGCTTCCTCTATACCCTTAGGGGGGTGTACTCCTTCGATGATCTTACGAATATTTGCGCTGATGTCACCGATTCTTTCCCTATCGTCCGTTTTTAAAAGAGACAGTTGATTCAGTAAGGTGTTTAACTCCTGATTATCTCCAATCACTCTTTTGTATGCCTCGGTGGTGACGCAAAAGCCTTCTGGCACCTGAACCCCTTCGATTCTTGACAGTTCCCCCAGATTGGCACCTTTGCCCCCAACAGCCGAGAGCCTATGCTTATCAACCTCTTGAATATCAAGCACATATGAAATCATATACGTATCCCTCCTACTATAATTATGGCTTACTGAACAATTCAAAAAGCTTGTAGCTATATTGCTTTTTAAGCTTTTTGAACTTGTCAGGTGCACGATAATTGCTCCATATGCTCATGAAACCTTGCACCTGCCAAGTTGACGTTTTGCAAACGTCACTGTTCGGACGCCGATAATTAAGGCTAAAATGGCTTAATCAAGCCATTTTTTACGAGCTCCGCCCGTAACTGATTGAATCTATGATTCATTCAGTAAGCCCTAATTACGGGGAAAGGGTTTATGGTTGTATAATAACCATCCTCCCTGATTGCTAATTTGCCTGGCTTTACTTCATTTGCTCATTTAGCCGTTCCTCAGAGAAGGTGTATACCTGCTCAAATAACTTAATGACTGCCGCTGCGGCCTCGTGCAAGTCGGCGGGTGGGAGTGGCTTCTCCGGCTCAAAGGCCCGGCGTATCGTTTCAGCCAGGGCCTCGGCTTTTTCCTCCAGGGTCAGTTGTTGCTCATCAGTGAGCGACTGGTCAATTATCAGAAAGCCGTTTACAGTTGCCCGAAGAGCATAGTTTTGCTTTTCTGGGTTCATATTGGAGCGCAAGAGGCCAAGATTTCTGGCCAGTGAAAGAAATTCCCCTTTAAAAGCCTGTTGTGTTGGGCCAACGCCAAAGCTTTTCTCAGCTAATTTACCCAGCAGTTCTTTATCCCTGGTAAACAAAGCCCTGCCCAGAGGCCTGCTCATTCCGATCATCATAATGGAGCGCATTACCCGATGGAACAACACCTCCTTCGGATCTGAACGCAGGCGGGAAAGCAACTCCTGCCATATCACCAATACCTCGCGCAACATCAATGTCCCGAATAAAGCCTCTCGTGTCTTCCAATGGAGGTAAATGGTGCCCTTTCCGACTTCCGCTTTTTTAGCCACATCATCAATGGTAATGCGTTTATAACCATGACGCAGCAGCAGGTCGGCGGCGGCATCCAGAATGCGCTCTGCACGTTCCCGTCGTTTCATTTGCTCTGAAATAATTTTTTCATTACTCATTATTTCCTGTCTCCTTTATAACTAAAGTAACGGTGCCAGTATTGCCATCTGACCCCCAGTGGTAAGTGAACTTTTTCAGCAGTTCTGCTCATCAAGGGAAGATGCAATGTGTAATTCTATATTACCGTTATAAGCCCACTTTGACTTAATTTCATATTTGGTCATTTAAATATTGGTCACTAATATTGTAACCTATAGTAGCAAAAAGTCAAGTAAAATTGAATGTTTGATTAAAAGTTTTGTAGTAATTCTGAATTTTATTTCTCATGATTAAGTAACTACCAATGACTCATTATGCTGCTGTTTTCAGAATGTACGAAGAGCAAGTAATAAAAAAATATCCAACAAAGAACGTTTATCTTATTGGATATTTCTACATATGTTTATGATGGGTATGTCCATAATTTCTCATTATGCTATTTCAGGCTGTGTTTACTTAGTTCTTTGATACCATCTGCCCAATAAACTCTTTCATCGATACGTCTAAACATTCGATATGCAACTGGTTGGAATCCTTGCTTAGGCCAAAAATTAGATGAAGATA